>JAGAFN010000053.1 GCA_017612585.1 Bacillota bacterium
ATATGACGGCGCAGCTTATAAGCAGAAGTGATGGAGAGCATTACGGAGAGCTAGTTCTCTACCGCTACCCAAAGAGCAAGACGATTTATGGCCCAATGCAGATAGAGGCGCAGATAGATCAGAACACCAAGATTTCGCAGGACTTCTCGCTTTGGAGTCAGGCGGGTTCAAGATACAGCAGAGGAAACCTCTTTGTTATTCCGATTGAGAATTCGCTTCTATACGTGGAACCGATTTATCTAGAGGCATCTAACTCCGCGATACCTGAAGTAAAGAGAGTAATCGTAGCTTACGGAGAAAAGATTGCTTACGAGCCGACGCTTACAGAGGCCTTAAGAAGCCTGTTCGGAGATATTCCGGGTCTCACTTCGGGAAGCGGCTCATCGGGAAGTTCATCGGGCGAATCAGGTTCCGATATCTCACAGGAGACGACACAGGAAGAACTCATAGCAAAGGCTGTAGCTGCATACGAAAAGGCGCAGGAAGCGCTCAAGGAAGGCGATTGGGCTGCTTATGGAAGATATATGGAAGAACTCGAGAAGGCGCTAAACGCACTTAATAACAATTAACTAAACAGCAGGAAGTGGAGCGGCGGATAGCCACTGATGAGTAAATAGTAAGTAGGAGGACGCTTATGTTGGGATTTGATATTGAAAAGATGCTTTTCACGATTCCCGCGGCGGAACATGACAATAAAAAAATAATTTCGATTTTGAAGAAGCATTCGGAGGTCCAATTTGTTTCCTTTGTTGGAATAGATATCGGAGGACACGATACGGATGAAAAGATTCCCGTTGCGCTTTTTGTGAGCGATATAGACAGCATGCTTAAGAATGGTGTGCAGACCGACGGATCATCAGTATCGCTTCCGGGAATTGCGGAGCTTAACAATGCCAAGGTTACCATCGTTCCGGACCTATCCGTGAATTGGTATGTCGATTACAATTACAGAAATATGGATTCTGCGACGGGACTTCCCGTGGGAACTCTTAGGATTCCATCTTACCTCGTGCATAACGACAGTTATGAATGTGGTTCCAGGGTGATACTTAGAGATGCGGTTAACTATTTCAAGAAAACTCTCCGTGCGGAGCTTAAGTCGCATCCTTATGCGTTCAAGTATATTCCGGAGGCAAAGAGCGTAAACGACATCGACGATATAATGATAACGTGTGCGACAGAGCTTGAGTTTTGGGTTAAGACTCCGGACGATAAGGGCGACAGAGAGCAACTCTTTGCATCACAGGTTCTAAAAGAGCAATACTGGAAGAGAACCTACGGCGAAGTAAGAACAGCCCTCGAGGACACTCTCAAGATTCTGGACAAATACGGTTTTGGTGTCGAGATGGGACATAAGGAAGTAGGCGGCGTCAAGGCCCATATGGGAACGAGCGGCCACTACGATCACGTAATGGAGCAGCTAGAAATCGACTGGAAGTTTACCGATGCGATTCAGGCGGCGGACAACGAGAACCAAGTTAAATATGTCGTGAGAGATATATTCACAATGCACGGACTCGACGTTACGTTCATGGCCAAGCCTTTCCCGGGTGTTGCCGGAAGCGGCGAGCATACGCATATAGGACTTTCCGCTAAACTGAAGAACGGTAAGACGGTAAATCTTTTCTCGGCAAAGGATATGAACAAGGATTTTATGAGCCCTGTAGGCTTCGGCGCTCTCATGGGACTACTCAAGAATTACGAGGTTGTCAATCCTTTCGTAAGTGCAACAAACGATGCGTTCAATAGACTTAAGCCGGGATATGAAGCTCCGGTATGCATAGTCACTTCGCTCGGTAAATCCACGAGTGAACCATCGAGGAACAGAACGGTTCTTGCAGGACTTATAAGAGATAAGGAAAGCAGCCTTGCTACTAGGTTTGAACTTAGGTCTCCTAACGTAAAGAGCAATACATATCTTGTTCTTGCGGCATCATATATGGCCTGCATGGATGGAATAAAGCACGTTCTTAAAGCGGGGAAGACCCCCGAGGAGCTAGAGAAATCCATATCAAAGAAATGCGGAAAGAAGGATTTCTATCTAGAGAAGGATAGAGAGTACAGAAGCGAGCAGAACATATTTACTGATTATACTCAGAAGGAGAGAGACAATCTCTTTGGTCGCGCACCTGCTACGGTTTGGGAGAACCTATGCGCATTCGATGAGCACCCGGAGAAACTCGCGGTACTCAAAGAAGGTGGCGTGATAGACGATCTCACTCTTGCGTCATATAAGGAGCAGGTTCTTTCACAGTGGAAGACGGAGCTCCACGACAGAATTATACCTGCGCATATGAATACCGTGAGAGGCTGCAGAAAACTTCATGACGACAAGGATCCAAGCGCAAAGCTCGACAAGAAGACGTGGGAGAGAATAGATGCGCTTAGACGTGAAATCGGAAAGAACACGGATAAATACACATGCCTTCTGACACAGGTTAAGAATGCTCTTGACAAAGAGGATTACAAGAAGGCATCAAAGCTGCAACTCGCGGCACAGGAAAAGATATCTACTTTGATGGATATGTATGATGAATACAAGAAGAATATTATGTAATTGATAGAGGTGAAAACATGCTGGACATCAAGAGATTACGAGAAGATTTTGAAGGCGTAAAAGAGAGAGTTGAGTTCAGAGGCAAGGGTGACTTTGGTCTCGACAGGGTCAGGGAACTTGACGAAAAAAGAAGAGAACTTTTGGCTGAGGTTGAGGCCAAGAAGAATCGACAGAACACTGTCTCGAGAGAAATCCCAAAGATGAAGCAGGCGGGAGAGGATACTACGGAGATCATGGCGGAGATGAAGGCCCTCTCAACCGAGATCAAGGATCTCGATGCGAGAGTTTCAGAGGTCGAGGACAATCTCAGAAATGCCATTCTTAACGTGCCAAATACGCCATATAAGGATGTTCAGTATGGTGACGACGATGCGGCTAACGTTGAAATGAGAAAATATCTTGAGCCGACAGAGTTCAGCTTTGAACCGAAGCCGCACTGGGAAGTCGGTGAAGCCCTGGATATTCTTGACGTAGAGCGCGCAACCAAGATTGCGGGAACGAGATTTACAATTTACAAAGGCCTTGGCGCAAGACTTGAGAGAGCTTGTATTCAGTTCATGCTGGACCTCCACACGATGGAACAGACATATACGGAAATCCTGCCGCCTTTCATGGTTAACAGAGCAGCTATGACCGGAACGGGACAGCTCCCGAAGTTCGAGGAGGATATGTTCTATCTTCCGCAGAAGGACTTCTTCTTGATTCCGACAGCAGAGGTTCCTGTAACCAATATGCGAGCGCAGGAAATCATGGAAGAGGAAGAACTTCCTGTCTACTATACAGCATACACACCTTGCTTCAGAGCAGAGGCGGGTTCCGCGGGAAGGGACACGAGAGGTCTCATTCGTCAGCATCAGTTCAACAAAGTAGAACTCGTAAAGTTTGTAAAGCCGGAAACATCTTATGATGAATTGGAAAAACTAACAGCCGACGCAGAAGAAGTACTTAAGAGGCTTAACCTGCCATACAGAGTTGTAAGATTAAGTTCGGGCGATCTCGGTTTCAGCAGCGCCATGACGTACGACATAGAAGTCTGGATGCCGAGTTACGGCCGCTATGTTGAAATCAGCTCCTGCAGCAACTTCGAAGACTTCCAGGCGAGACGCGCAAACATCCGATTCCGTCGCGGAAAAGAAAAGCCTGAATTCGTTCACACACTTAACGGATCGGGACTCGCTGTCGGAAGAACCGTTGCCGCCATCCTCGAAAACTTCCAACAGGAGGACGGTAGCGTAATCATTCCTGAAGCTCTCCGCAAATATATGGGAGCCGATATCATAAAGAAGTAATGACGTGTTAGGGCGATATTTATTTGTTATATCTGGACTTCCACAGCGCCGGTACTTAGCGATTCGCGAGCGGAACGCGAAGGGAGAGCTTAGTACCGCTGCGCGAGGATAAAGCGCGAGCGGTCCAGATATAACGGATGAATATCGCCCTTAAAAGTTTATTATGAAAGCGATAAAGCATTTTTTTGGAAAACTGTTCGGACGTTTCACAATAACCGCTGTCGTAATCCTGGTGCAGGCGGCGTGGTTTGCAGTGCTTGTAATGAGACTGCGCGACTACGCTGAGTTCTTGGACATAGTTTTTACCGGGCTTTCTATGCTCCTCGTGCTCTTTGTTATCTATAGAAATGATACGAGTGCGTATAAGCTCGGGTGGATCCTTCTTATTCTTATAATTCCTATCTTTGGTGCGCTTATGTATCTCTTCTTTGGTAACAAGAGGCCATCGAGGAGAATCCGAGAAAAGATTAATCCGGTGGTAGATGCGCATAGGGATGACCTAAAGCAAGTGTATACGACAAGCGAGATGCAGGACAGTCGTATGCAGCGAACCGTCGATTATATTTCGGAGAAGGGGCCGTTCCCTGCATGGGAAAACACAACGACAAAATACTATAAGCTCGGTGACTATGCGTTTCCCGACCTTCTTGAAGACCTTAAAAAAGCCGAGCATTTTATATTCCTCGAGTACTTTGTAATCGGACGAGGTAGGATGTGGGATGCCATTCACGAAATTCTTGTGGAGAAGGCAAAGGCAGGAGTCGATGTCCGCCTGATTTACGACGATGTCGGAAGCATGGGCCGCGTTCCGATTGGATTCCCGGGAAGGATGGAAGAAGAGGGGATTAAGACAGTAGTATTCAATCCGCTACGACCGATTCTTTCTCTCGTGTATAACAACAGAGATCATAGGAAGATATGCGTGATAGACGGATACATCGCGCATTCCGGCGGATATAATCTGGCCGACGAATATATTAACGAGTATGAGAGATTCGGTCACTGGAAGGATAGCGGAATTCGTATCGAGGGTGAAGCAGTTTGGAATTTCACCGTGACATTCCTGGACATGTGGAACGCATTCAGGCCTACAGAAGGTGATTATTCGCGATTTAAACCGCACGTATTCCATCCTGATGCGTTTGATAGCGACGGTATAGTTCAGCCATTTTCAGATTCTCCGCTTGATGAGGAAACGCTTGGAGAGAATATTTATCTTGAAATAGTCAATCAGGCAGAGGACTATGTATACATCTTTACACCATATTTGATTTTGAACAACGAAATGCTTTCGTGCCTCAGGCTTGCGGCAAAGCGCGGAGTTGATGTAAGAATTGTTGCGCCAAAGATTCCCGATAAGAAAATCGTATTTCGCGTAACTCGCTCTTATTACAGACCGCTTATAGAGGACGGTGTCAAGATTTACGAATACACGCCGGGATTCATTCATTCCAAGAGTTTTATTGCTGACGGCAAGATTGGAGTGGTAGGAACAATTAATCTGGACTATAGAAGTCTCTTCCTGCATTTTGAATGCGGAACGCTCCTGATAGGTTCGCGAGCATTAGGTGGTCTCCGGGAAGACTGCGAGGAAACATTCGAGGCTTCCAACCAGATAGAACTTCACGAAATAAGACAGGGATTCTTCGGAGTTTTGATAGACAGTTTCTTGCGCGTGCTTAGTCCGCTGTTATAGTTGCTGTTACTTATTAATGAGCACATCATTGGCGAACCGACATAGATAACGTAGTTGAAATTATACAATATGACTTTCACTGAGTTTTTGGAAAACCACATATCAAAGGAAACAGTTTCGTTCCATATGCCTGGGCACAAAGGGCGAAGCGTTTTTGATTTGCACGGAATGGGGGCGTTAATAGACAATCTCGTCGATGGAGATATAACGGAAATTCCGGGGTCCGACAATCTATCGCAGCCACAAGGGATAATAAGAAATGTGATGGATCGATATAAAACTCTTTACGGAAGTGAGGAGAGTTTTGTTTCTGTCGGCGGAAGCACTCTTGGTCTTATGGCATCCGTTTTGGCAGTATACAGTTACGGAATGTACAAAAGTGAAACTATCGGTGATGGGAGAGAGACCGCGGAGGCTGAAACTGAAGATGAAACTTATGAAGGTGGCGATTCTAAAAAGCTCGCAATTGCGGTTGCGCGTAACAGTCATAAATCGATTTTTAACGGAATAGCGCTCTCTGATGCAGATCCGATATTCATTCGTCCGGAAATATTCGATTGCGGAATTGTAGGGGAGATAACGGCTGAAACTGTTGCAAACGCTTTCTCGCGGGCCGCAGAAGAAGAAAGAAAAATCTGTGCGGTCGTAGTACCAAATCCGAATTACTACGGGATCTGCAGTCCAATCAAAGAAATCGCAAGGGTTGTGCACGAGCACAATGCTATATTGATTGTCGACCAAGCACACGGCGCACATCTTAGATTTATGTATCCCGAGCTTTCCGCGGATATATGTGAGTGCGGCGCGATTACCCAAGGCGATCGTTGTGCGATAGGTCAAGGCGATTGCTGTGCGCGCGATATGTTGGACTGTGCCGACATCGTGGTAGAGAGTACGCATAAGACGCTCGCGTCTTTTACGCAGACCGCAATCATAAATGTATATAACAAGGAGCTTGTCTCAGCGGTAGAAGAAAAAGTTAAACTTATGCAATCTACGAGTCCTTCGTATATCCTCATGAAATCTCTCGACATGAACGTGGAATTGATAGAAAATTACGGCGAAAGTTTATTTGAATCTTGGAGGATGAATATAGACAAGACTTATACCGCACTGGACGAACTCGGAATAAACTATCTCGAGTATCCGCTTCATGACAGGAGCAA
>JAGAFN010000054.1 GCA_017612585.1 Bacillota bacterium
CATCTTGCGCCCATAGATTCCTTGGAGAGTAAGTCCCTTACCAATAATCAGATTCATATCGACTTCAATAGGCTTGTTTCCGATTCCGAGCAGAGAAATCTTGCCACCGTTACGCATCACAGAACACATCTGATTGAAGGCCGCGCCAGCACCCGACATTTCAAGGCCTACATCAAAGCCCTCAACAAGACCTTCTTCTTTCATTACGAGCCCAAGGTCTTCCTTTGAAGTATTTACCGCTGCATCGACGCCCATCTTCTTGGCAAGTTCTAGTCTATATTCGTTCATATCGGTAATAACAACTCTTCTTGCGCCTGCGTATCTGCAGATTCCAGCGGCGATTATTCCGATGGGACCGGCACCTGTTATAAGAACGTCCTCACCGACAAGGTCCCACATAAGCGCAGTATGCGTAGCGTTTCCGACCGCATCAAAAAAGGAAACAACTTCTTCAGGAAGACTCTCGTCTATGATAATCACATTGTTTGCCGGTATGCATACGTATTCCGCAAATGCGCCATCCCTGTCGACACCGACAGAAGTCGTGTTCTTGCACCACTGAATATTTCCAGTATGACAATTTCTGCAATGCCCACAGGTTATATGGCCTTCACCTGAAACACGCTGACCGATTTCAAGGCCGGTAACTCCTGCACCAAGCTCCTCAATTTCGCCAACATATTCATGTCCTATAGTCATAGGCGGATTCTTGATGTGTTCGGCGGCCCATGGATCCCAATTGTAGATATGCACGTCTGTTCCGCAGATAGCCGTCTTGTGAACTTTGATAAGAACATCGCCCGGACCCGGCGTTGGAACCGGCACCTTCCTTAATTCCAAGCCGGGGCCTTTTTCCGGCTTAACTATGGCATCCATAAGTCTTTCCATCGCTTCCTCCTGAATAAAGTTTCTTTTGATACAAAACCCAAATATATTATACTTCTTGAAACCTAAAGAAAAAAGGAGAAGTTATGCTTCTCCTTTAGCAATTTAGGCATTGTAATATTTGTCAAATTCCGCGGGTGTCGGAATCTTGGCAAGTTCTGCACATTCCTTGCGCTTGATATCGATGAAGTTCTCGATGAGCTCTTCAGGGAAAACCCCACCCTTCGTCAGATAGTCGTGGTCCTGCTCAAGAGCGCTTAGTGCCTGCTCAAGACTCGTAGGAAGTCCCTGGAGCTTGGCCTTCTCCTCGTCTGAAAGTTTATAGAGATTAAAGTCGTATGGTCCCCAGCCTTCCTTCTTTGGATCTATCTTGTTCTTAACTCCGTCCAGACCAGCCATGAGGATTGCTGCATAAGCAAAATACGGATTGCATGTTGCATCAGGGTTTCTGAGTTCGAATCTTCTGAGCTCAGGCGACTTTGCATAGGCCGGAATTCTTATAACCGCGCTCCTATTTGACGTGGCATATCCAACAGTGACCGGCGCCTCAAAACCCGGAACAAGTCTCTTGAACGAGTTTGTGCTCGGATTTGTAATCGCGCATAGCGAAGCGATATGCTTAAGAAGTCCGCCCATGAAATAATGTGCGGTCTTGCTGAGATGCGAATATCCCTTGTCATCGGAGAAAACAGGGGTTTTTCCCTTCATGAGGAGCATATGAACGTGCATGCCGCTCCCAGCCTCGCCAAATATAGGCTTTGGCATAAATGATGCGGAGAGTCCGTATTCCTGTGCAACGTTTTTGATGATGTATTTAATCATCATTGAATCGTCAGCCATCTTGGACATCTCGCCTAGCATAGGTTCAATTTCAAACTGACCGCTTGCGCTGACCTCCGGATGATGATACTTAATTGGAATTCCCGCCTCTTCCATGCGAAGCACCATCTCACTTCTGCAATCGTATGTCGTGTCCTGCGGCTTCGCCACATGATAATTCTTCTGGTACGGCACCACGTTTCCGCCACCCTCATCGTGACTGTTCCAGTAAGCCTGATTGAAGTCAACGTTAGCCTCTTGATGGTTGCTGTCAACTCTCCACCCGACTTCATCAAAGAGATAGAACTCAAACTCCGGCAGGATGATCATCTTATCGGCTATGCCCGTTTTCTTCATATATGCTTCAGCAGCCTTCACGATATTTCTCGGATAATGAGGAAGTGGCTTGTTCTTAGGATAATCTATAATCATTACATCGCCGCTCATAGAAAGCGTCGGTATGTCGCAGAACGGATCCATCATTGCGGTTGCAACGTCGGGGATGAAAACCATATCACTCTTTTCAACAACAGCGTATCCGTAATTGGAAGCATCAAACCCAACACCCGTCTTCATGATTTCCTCATTGAATCTCGATGCAGGAATGGTTACGTGACGATAAGTACCGTTGATGTCGACCATCTTAAAATCGACCATTTTTACGTCATTGTCTTTGATATATTTGATTACTTCTTTTGCATTCTTGAACATAGTTTTCTCCTAAACAAAAAGCGTGAATCAATAACAGTTTCCACGGGACATAATCCCCAAACAATTATAGATTAACGCCATTCGTCTTTCCAATATTTATTGATTTTTAACCGTAAATCTTCAGTTGCGAGAGCCTTTTTATAATGTATCTATAAAAGACATCTTAATTTATTGTATCAATTACACAGTGCCCGCCTATGAATGTATGTCTTTCTTGGTATACTTCCAATATGCCAATATAACGAAAACCATTCCGATACTTATCCCGAGTGCAATTAAGCCCATATCGAGCTTGCCGTTACTCACTATATCTGCTCCATCGCAGAAACCAAAAGGTGTAACTTTCTTAAGGAAAGATACTGATTCTGTTATATTCGCAATCAGATTCAGAAAATACATGATGGCCGCTATCCCAAGCCCTATGCCTATGCTCCCTTTTCTCATAAACGCAGAGATGCCAAAGCATATTCCCGCGAGTTCAAGTTGAAGGAAGAAGTACCCGAGATGGAGAAGGATTAGTTCTTTCCAAGGTATATCCTCGCCCACAGCCCTCATCGATGCAATCGAGACCAAATATATAATCAGATTCATAGCCACAATCTGTATAATGACTGCTATAAGTTTCTCTGTAACGATTCTTGCCCTGCTGATAGGATGGGTCAGAAGAAACTCTGCTGTTCTCTCTTTTTCTTCTTTTGAGAGAATTCCAATGGCGCATAGCGCGGCAAAGAACGCACCACCAAGACCCAAAACATTTCCACACTCAATCGCATAATATCCGATTAGTGTGCCAAAGTTCAACTTGTCCATTCCAAACGCCGAGGTGAATGAACCCATGGAAGAAAATACATCATTCATTTCCTCCATTTCACCCTTCATTTCAGGAAAAATGAATATGCATACACCAAGAAGAAATGCAATAGCCGCCGTCCAAATAATCCAGCCGTTTCTGCTGCGCCTCAATTCGTGCCTAACAATCGTCATGCTCCATCACCTGCTTTCTCATAATAGTGCAGGAAGATTTCTTCGAGGTCGGGATCAGAAATACTTAAATCTCCAATGCTGGCTTTAGACAGTTTTTGAATTAGCTCATTTATATCTCCGTTATACAAAAAACTCATCGATTTCTCGCTTACGGACAAATCCTTTATGCCATCCAGCCCCACAATGCTTGGCAGATTTGCAATTTTATTTGCAGTTTGATTTGCATAAACCGATACCCTCTTTGCATTTGTCCTTGCCAATTCCTCAACGCTTCCGCAGGCTATAATCTCGCCTTCTCTGATTACGGCAGCCCTCGTGCAGTTCCTCTGAATCTCGGAAAGGATATGGCTTGACAAAAACACCGTCGCGCCCTCCTTGTTCCTTTCACGCAATATATCAAAGAACTCGTGCTGCATCAAAGGATCCAGTCCCCCCGTAGGCTCGTCGAGAATAAGAAGTTTCGGATTGCTCTGGAGGGCGCAGACTATGGCAACCTTCTTTCTGTTTCCGAATGAAAGCTCGTCCACCTTGGAAGAAGTGTCAAGTTCAAGCCTCTCACAAAGTTTTCTTGCTTCGTCCGAACAATCTTTTTTTCGAAGGTCAGCGGAAAGCTTAATAATATCCCGCACTTTCATACCCGAATAAAATATGGCTTCGGAAGGAAGGTATCCCGTATCGTTTAGAACCTGGAGCATGCCCGAGGCGGCTCCGGCAGCATTCACCTTTTTCACTTCTTTTCCGAATATCTCTGCGCCGCCCGAGGTCGGACTTATAAGTCCGAGAAGCGTCCTTATTGTAGTCGACTTTCCCGCACCATTCGGTCCGATAAACCCAAAAAACGCTCCCTCCTCCACCGAAAGGTCGAGGTTAACTATTCCTCGGGACTTGCCGTAATATTTTGTGAGTTTATTGGTTTTAATTGCGTCCATATTGTTTACCTCAACAAGATTCTATCACGGTTTTCTTTTCTAGATGTGTTTTTTGATGTTTACCTTTTTTCAAATAACGTAATGATGTATAATTACTTCGGTCCAATTACCAATCTATTTACGGACGCGAAAGAATATGAAGAATATATTAGCAAAAACACTTGTCATAATGCTCATAGCCATCATTCCGTCTCTTGGGCTTTTCAACGGCCATTATCAGGAGACTATCGTTGAAATAGAAGGAATCACCGGAACCTGTTACGGGACACTACTATCCAAATCACCGGGAAGCGGCGGATGGAATACCAAGGATGACCACACTCCCACCTATGCGCCAGATAGCGTAAAGGAAGCGTTCAAGGAATACACCGACCCCGATGGCTATTATTACTACAATTATTTTCAAGATGTAAGCGCAGGACTTCTCCAATGGACATCATATCCGCCTGAAAACTTTAAGGTTCTATTGTATTTCGAAGATACAGACACCTTTATGTCAACCGAAAGCGCCAAACGTTACTCCCTTGCAAGTCCATATAAAGTTCAAATAACAAATGACGGTCTTATTCTTAAAAAGAACTATGACTATATTACATTTATTCTTAAACTCCTACTTAGAATCCTCATCAGCGCAGGACTTGCATCATTGGTTTCCCTTTTCTACTGCAAACGGCATACATATAAGCCCAAGCGGTTTATTATCACCAATATTATATTCCATGTACTGGTTAATATTTATATATCCGTTTTCAGTTTCTACCACGGTTTCACAATCGTCGAATACATCAGCACACTATGGGCTCCGTATTTAATTTTTGTAGTTGCCCAATGCTATTTTTACAACAAGACAACTGACGACATCCAATCGTCCTTCGTCATTGCAACCGCGGCAGACATCACAGTTTACGGCCTGGGAGTGCTTTTGGTAGACAATATCCCATCGCTCTTTATGTAGCCGCATATCCATCGCGGGTATCTTTAGTGTCTATGGCGGATCTATTCCAAATCTATTTGAATCCATTGCGGATCTACTCAGGAAGCTGATAATCCGCCAATAATCCGAGGAGGCCAAGAATCTCATTCTTTAGCTTTTCGGTTTTCAGTCCGTCGATAAAGAAGCAAACCTGTGGCCATCCGGAGACGAGCGCAATCCACTCATACCATTTAATTGCTTTCTTTTCCAAATCAGTTGCATGGTAGATATTCAGCATGCGCTCCTGGTACTCCCTATAACTTTCGATGGCATAGTCCAATCTCGCCTGTGCTCCGATTGGCTCCCTTACTTCTTCTTTGAAGCCACCGCCGAGATTTGCAAACTGATTGACTATTACTTCAGTTCCGGCCATATTGAAATCAATCATTCCGACCATATGGCGATTCTCGTCAATGAGCACGTTGCTTAAGTTCTCGTCCCCTTGGAATACGCAGCGCGGAAGTTCATAATGCACTGATTTAATCAGCTCACGCACCTCACTATGCTTTTGCTCGAGCCTCTCCACGAGTTCTCCCTCGCCCATGCCTCTTAGCGCCTGGCAGAGCGCGTTAAAATTCTGCTGCTTCTCGTCAATACCAAGAGCAATATCATAAGGTGCCAGATCGAAGAGACTGTACATTCCGAATGTCTCCGAAAGATCAACGTTTCTATACTTCTCCGCGAATCCCGCGACGCTGTCCAGGATTTCGAGCCAGACTTCTTCCATCTGCTCCGGATTCAGTCTCCCGTATGCAGTCGAAAGATTTATGTATTCCTGGAGATAGCAAGTCATGCCGTTCCACTCATGAAGGAATATGCCGTTCTTGTCTTTAATAAACCTTGGGCATTTTAATCCAAAGTCGATATATCTATCGATTAGCCTATTAAGTTCAGCGAGCCTATTCTCCGTCATCTCCGGAGCATTCGTAAATCTCATGACCCACTTCTTCTCTATTATGTAATTAAGCCTTATATCGTCATCACCATGAGAAGTATCAACGAGCATCATACCCGCATTAGAAGTATATCCATATTCCTCAAGCTTCTCTCGTACAACTTCAATTGGCGGAAGATTTTTGTTTTCCTTTGAATCCATTATGACTGCCTCCAAACTTCCGATATTGCCTCGTCTTCAAACTGCTTGCGCCAAAGATCAAAGTAATATCCCTTCTTTTCCATTAGTTCATCGTGCCTCCCTTGCTCGATAATCTTTCCGTCTCTTACGACCAGGATTATATCCGCATCCTTTATGGTCGAGAGTCTATGCGCTATCACAATCGACGTGCGACCTTTTATAACCTGATCTATGGCGGCTTGTATTCTTTGTTCCGTAAGCGTATCTACGGATGCAGTTGCTTCGTCAAGCACAACTATCTTAGGATTTGCGAGTATAGCTCTCGCAAACGAAATGAGCTGCTTTTCTCCCGTTGAAAGAAGATTTCCTCCCTCTCCCACATTGGTCTCCAGACCGTCATCGAGCCTTGCTATTACGTTTTCAAGAGAAACGAGTTCTATCGCCTTCTGAATTTCTTCTTCCGTGGCATCAGGGTTTCCGTACACCAGATTATCTCTTATCGTTCCCGAGAATAGATGCGGCGACTGAAGAACATATCCTAGCGCAGAGTGAAGCCAGAGCTGGGACCTGTCCCGCGAATCCTTTCCGTCTATCAGAACTCTTCCCTTGGTTGGTTCAAAGAATCTGCATATCAGATTAGCAAGCGTTGACTTACCTGCACCTGTCTCTCCGACTATCGCCAGATTGGTTCCAAAAGGAATCTTAAGCGAGAAATCCTTAAGGACGTATTCGTCTCCATCCGGATACATAAAGTCAACATGATCAAACTCAACATCTCCCTTAATTGGCTCCCAGTTTTCTTTCTTCGGTTCAAAAGAATCTCCGTAAAGCTTAATTACATCTTCTCTATCCTGAACTGTGGGTTCAAGTTCGAGGAGCGAAGAAAACCTCTCAATGTTTACTCTCCACTGAACGAGTAGCGAAAGCGTGTCGACCAGCCAGCGCACCGGCTCCATAAGGTCCTGAGCATAGCTCATGAAGAGCGAGAATGTTCCGACTTGATCCGCGGCGAGAACCCCGCCCTTCCATAGAACGAGCGCAAGTGCGATAGAAGACGCCATATTCGTAACCATAGAGAATGCACCGTGAGTTCTTGCAGACTTCATGACGGTGCGCTTCATGCGTGCGGATTCAACCTTGAACTCATCAGTCATCTTGGTTTCTGCGTTGAGCGACTTAATTGTCTTTGCTCCGGTTATACCCTCGTTGAAATTACCCGTGATATTGGAATTGATTTCTCTTATCTCGTGATGGAGCTCAATCAGCCTCTTTTGGAAGAAGATGAAGAGAACCGCAATAATCGGAACCACTATGAATACCAGTCCCGTTAGCTTGACGTCCATCCTAAGCATTATGACGCCCGCTCCAAGAACAAACAGCAAGAAGTACACCGCATCAAAGAGCTGCCAGGAGAATAGTTCTCCTATTCTGCTCGTATCACTCATGACTCGCGCATGTATATACCCGACGCTGTTCTGATTGTAGTAGTCAAAAGAAAGTTCCTGCAGATGCGAGAATGCCGCATTTCGCATATCCCTACTCATTCCGACATCCGTTGCCATACAATATCTTACGCCATAGTAGCCAAGGATTGCCGTAACAACGATAAGTATGGTGTATCCTATGGCAAATCCCCAAATGCCGTTAAGAGTGTTTTCCTTAATAAAGTGGTCCAAGGCATATTTCTGGAGAACCGGACGAATGACGTCCGATACAGAAACGAGAAGCTGTGCAACCACGAGTCCAAGCATCTTCCATCTGAAAGGCTTCGCAAAAGGAAGCACCTTTGGTATTCCAAATAACGGGAGGTGTTTCGTATTCTTATCTTCTTTCATCTTTGTCCACCTCTTCTCCGTACTGGATTTCGTATATTTTTTGATACGTTCCGCCCGCAGTCTTTAGTTCATCCGGAGTTCCTCTCTCGGAGATTTTGCCGTCCTCAAGAACTACCACCTGGTCGGCCTTGGCCAATGTGGTTATGCGGTGCGAGATAATTATAATAGTCGCCGTGCCGAACTTCTCCTCGAGCGCAGCCCTGATTTTGGCATCTGTCTCCGTATCGACAGCAGAGAGAGAATCGTCGAAAATCATTATCGGAGCCTTTTGAACGAGGGCTCTTGCTATAGCAGTCCTCTGCTTCTGTCCGCCGGAAAGAGTAACTCCTCGTTCTCCAACAAATGTCTCATATCCTTCTGAAAATCCCTCTATCGCTTCTGTGAGATGCGCAACTCTCGCCGCGTCCTCAACATCATCCATGCTTAGTTCGTCGTGAACCATGGAGATATTCTTTGCAATGGATCTGCTGAAGAGATATGGTTCCTGAAGTACCATTGCTATATTGCTCCTAAGATGTTCAGTCCGTATATCCCTTATATCCACTCCGCCTATAGTTATGCGCCCGCTTCCCTCAGGTATCTCATAGAGCTTATCCAGAAGCAACATAAGCGTGCTCTTTCCGGAACCCGTTCCGCCAAGTATTCCTAGCGTCGTTCCCGAAGGAATCTCTATATCTACGCCCTTGATTATTTCCTTGCCTTCCTCATAGCCAAAGTGCACATTCTCAAACCTGATGTCTCCTGTCATATCGGCATCGTATGCACCTTCTTTGTCCTTTTCGGTTTCGGATGCCATGATGTATTCGAGACGAGAGAACGATGCCCCCGCCTTTGCAAGCTCGGATATCATTCTTCCGAGTCTTCTGATTGGGAAAGAAAGAATTGCATTATAAGCGACAAAGGCCACATACTCTCCGGAAGTCATGCCGTATTTTACGACGAATACCGCACCAACTACCGTAACAAGAAGTATCTGCATTCCGCATAGCACATCCTGGATTGCAAAGAAGCGACCGAGGACCTTGCCCATATGCACCCACATATCCGAATACTCGTAATTGTCCTTTTCAAAGCGATTTCTTTCGCGCGCCTCAGCCGCAAATGCTCTTACCACACGTACACCGGTGAGGTTTTCCTGAACTATGTCCGAAACCACGCCCTCCTTTTCGTCGCACGCTTCGAATCCCTCTTCCATTTCCCTTCTGAATATTATTGAGTACAGAAGTATTATCGGAACCGGCAGCATGGCAATAAGCGTGAGTTTCGGGTTCATGGACGCCATAAAATATATCGCCATAACCATCAGCATACCGATTCTGAATATCGACGTAAGCTGCTCCGCAACAAAGGTTCTCGTTCTGTCTATATCTGTTGTGCATCGCTGAATGATATCGCCGGTGCTATTCTTCATATGCCATGCGAAAGGAAGCCTCTCAATATGCTCAAAGATTGTGTCGCGCATATTCTTTACGAGTATTTCCGATCCGTTTGTATTGGTGACTTCTACAATAAACCGTGCAATTACTCTGATTAGACCAAGTACCGCCACCATGATGGCCGGGATATAGAGATGCTTCCCTATGTACTCAAATCCGCCGAGCGATTCCACCCAGTTATTCACCCACACGGGAAAATCGGAAGGCTTTCCGCCGATGGCATTATCTATTGTTGCTCTTATAATCTGTGGATTAAGCATATCCGCCATCGCTGTGATAAACGACGCAATTATGCTTATGGCAAAATAAATACCGCTGCCCTTAATAAAGAAAAAGAGCAGTTTCCAATTTATCTTATTCGATTGTTTCTTTTCTTCAGGGTTTTCTTGAATGATTTCTTTGTTATCTATATTAGTGTCCATATTATTGTACCTTAAGTCCCTAACGGCATTGCATTCCTACTCGTCAAGTCCTTCTCGTGCGCATGGACATGAACTGAATCAGAATGGTTTCAGTTCCATGTCAGCTGTGCAGCTCACAAAGAACTCGGCGAGCAAATCAATGCACTCCTGAACATCTTTTAGCGATCCCACCTCAGCAGGGTTATGCATATAGCGTAGCGGGATGGATACCAATGCGAACGGCACACCTATTCCCGTTCTGTGCATCGTGTCTCCATCAGTTCCCGTACGTCCGCTTGCAGCTTCCGTCTGAACCTCTATGCCAAGTTTCTTTGCGCAGGAACGCAAAAATTCGTTTAATTTCTTGTGAATGGAAGGATTGTTACAGATTACGGGGCCCTTCCCTACAGAAATATCTCCGGTTACCGCTTCGCTTATTCCACAGTTATCCGATGTATATGTCACATCCACCGCGATTGCGATACTCGGCTTAACGCGAGACGCAGAGAAATATCCGCCGTTACCCGTCGTTTCTTCTCCGGTTGTAGATACGGAATAGCATCCGACAGATGCGCCTTTCTTCTTGGCTTCCGCGAGTGCCTCCATCACGATGAATGCTCCGAGTCTGTCATCTAGACCCCTTCCCGTGATGCAATCGTTCAAGAGTTCCCTCACATCCGTATCAAAGGTCAGCGTATCGCCTAGCTCAACGTATTTAAGCGCGTCATCTCGATCCTTCGCTCCGATATCGATTCTCAGAGCGGAAGCCTCGAGCTCCTTATTCTTTACGATATCCTCCGAATTGGCAACAGCGCCGTATATAACGCCATTCTTGGTGTAAATTCTCACCTTGTGACCTGGATACGTCGTCGGATAGATTCCGCCTATCTGCGTAACCATGAGCGTTCCATCACTTCCCACCGCCGACACCATTAGACCGATTTCGTCTGCGTGTCCTGCGAGGAGAACCTTGAAATCCGCATCCGGATTTATAGCGGCTGTCACATTTCCCATTTCATCGACAGTGACCTCGTCCGCTTTATCCTTCATATAGTCGTAGATCTTCTTTTCGAGTTCAGCCTCGTTTCCCGATACAGAACCCGTTCTAAGTAGATCGAATAAAAAATCTTTGTTCATGTCAAACCTCCGTATTATGACTCCACAACGATAAGTGGAATGCGCGCCTCTTCCGCCGTAAGTCCGGCATGCGCTCCCGGCATTATCTGCATTTGGAAATGCGTATTGAATACCGATGTATTCGAAATAGCAAGCGCCACAAAATCACCTATCATATCCGTAAGACCATCGCGATTCTCTCCCGGTCCGAACAGCTTATGCTCAAGGACTTCTTCCTTGGTAAGAAGCAGGAAGTCATCACCGAAATTCCTCTTGAAGATTTCCGGGAAATCAGCCTTGCATTCTTCTTTGACAAAGAGATTCAGTGTGCGCGGTTCAATTGACGGCCTTCTAACCAAGCAGTTAAGCACTTCCGGATAATCACCTATACAAAGATTGTTGCTGTCGATATGTCCGTGATCCGCCGTTATAAACATAAGCGTGTCCGAAAGCTCCGAAGAAAACTTCTCCAGCGTTTTTTCGAGCGAAGTTACCACCTCGTGCGTGTCGGCGCTCTTTGTTCCTGTATCGTGCATGGTTGAGTCCGGCTCATTCCAATATGCATATATGAACTTCTCGCCCGGCGCATCGCAGAGGTCTTTGATGCGCTCAAGTATCTTCTCGAGTGTCTCTGGACACGGGTCCACATACGGACTCGATACATACGCCTTGGTTTCCTCGTTCGCTGCATTGATCTTGTCAATTATATTCGTATAAGGAATATACGTTGATGCAGCATCAAAGTCAGCAACAACTTCAGACTCCGCCAATGTATCAGTACCCCATATTGCATGCTTTCCGTCTTCACCAATCGTTGGGATTGCGCCTTCAAGCTCCGACATCTGTTCTTTGTTCCAAAACACGGTGACGTTCTTATCGAGCTTCGGAAAATACATATCCCAGCCAAGCCATCCGTGCTCATTCGGATAGAGTCCGCTCAAAACCGAAGTCGTAGCCGCAACCGTAGTCGCAGGATAAACGGAAGTATATGTATGCCTAATATGAGAACGGAAGAAAGCGTCTTTCTCTAGATGATCCTCTAGAGTCGAAATCCCGAGCGCATCGAGAAGAAGTATAACCACGTTCCTATAGCCTTTCACAAGATACTCATCCGCAATGGGAAGCGTATTTGCCGTCGTCTCTGCTCCGAATCTCTTTATAATCGAATTCGACAGATTTACAAGGCAGTTATTGTAATCTGGTCCAGCGAACCTCAGTTTATCTTCAATGATTTTCTTTCTGTTTTGGTCCTCAGTGAAGGAATCTATATCGGTCATAAGAAAAATCCTTTCTTTGTCTAAATTTACCCGTATATTGTAACATTTTCATGGCAAAAAAGCACTCATGGAGGTGCATTGATATATGAAATCACGCTCCATAAGTTACATCTAACAACAATTCGCTATTAAAAGTTGTAATTTGACACATTCTCTATGATTCTATGCCAGTTAGGCAATCGGCATTGCTTAACTATGACTCATAGTATAAGACATCCTCGTCTCTTACCGCAATTAGCAAACATGTACTTATAACCCCTTAATGATTCATCTCCGAAAACATCTTGAATTGCTTCCTTACATCATCGATGCTATATGATATGAGATTGTCAAAGCAATCGTTTCTCAAAAGAAAACGGACAAAGTACGCTCCCAAGTAATACCCGACATCGCTATATCCGTGGAATCTGACCCAATCTCCGAAGTAGCGTTGATTACTACTTGTCATAGTCGCCAGATCATCGCAAAAGGACTGGTTTATAAGTCCCAAGTTTTGAGTGCACCAGTTTTTCCAGCCGTCTTTATCCTGATGATAGTATTCAGGATTATCGACCATCTCCTGCTCAAAAACCATGGCGATTCCCTCTGTGAACAGTTGCCATAGAAACTGATTCTGCAAGGCATCTATTTCACGATTCAATACACCGTATTTATCCTGATAAACATGGCCTAGTTCATGAAGAATCAGTCCGTTCATGGAGTATATGTCGCACCAATCCAGTTCTATAATCTTTTCTATTCCAAGAAGCACCGTTGTTTTTTCGCCAATCGTTGTGACCCATCCCGCACCATTGCAAAGACCAAGATAAAGGATGATATCCACATCTAGCGTTTTACCGAATTTATTTGAAATCTTCTCCGGCAGATTTTCTGTAACTGCATAAAACGATTGAGTAATCCTATTGATTTTATCAATGTTATTAGGAACAGAATTCAAAACGGGCAAATAGTCTTTTCCCCACTCTAAACCCGCCGAGATAATACTGTCTTCCATATCTTGAAAACATATCTCTTTTGCTTTAGATAGGTGGGCGTAATCCATATAGGATTTCCACATTTCCAAGTTGAATAGGCCATTATCAAATGAGGACAATAAATCTGTTGTAGCATCAATTATTTGCAATTTTTTCACCTAACTCCCTTAATTCCGCGAAAAAAGAAGAAAGCAGTATCTCAATCTCTTCGGCAAAAGTTTTATGCCCCGCTTCAGAAAAATGAACGCCGTCATAACTAATATCTATATCCCAGCTACCCGCATCAGCAAAAAGGCATCCCTTTCCCTTTGCAAGTTCTCCATACATCTTTCCAAGTCTTTTAGATTCTTCTATCTCAGCTTTACTTGACGCCCACTCTCCTTCACGGAAATGCGGCGGCGCAATTAGTAGAGTTGGTTTCTTTGCTTTAAGTACCTTCTCCAGCAGAACCGCCATCCTCTCACATGTTTGCTCTGCATTCGCCCCAGTCAAGAGATCATTGCCACCTAGCATTACGATAACAAAACTATAATCGCTTCTCTCAATCACATCATCATAATAAGAAATTGCCTGACTAACCGTCATACCGTTTACGCCCCAGTTCATCACGTCAAACCCGCTTACCAAATCGGTCCAGCGCACATCTTCCGAATATCTGGAACCAAAATATGACCTGGGATCATAACCATATGTATTTGAATCACCTATACAAAGTATTCTCATAATCGTTTCAATAAACGCGAATTTCTGTGGCAAACGGTATTTTTTCCACATTTACTTGTGTCTTGGCCAGTTTTTACTCGTTTACCACAGGTTTTGCTTTTTGAATTATGATTTTCTGTGGCAAAAGTTCCTTTTTTCGCATTTACTTGTGTCTCGAGCGGTTTTTGATCGTCTGCCACAGGTTTTGCTTTTCAAATTTCGATTTGCAGAGGCTCGACAAATGCCTATTTATCTATTCTCTTAACATTAAAACAACCGTCTCGACGTGCTTTGTCCAAGGGAAATTATCATAGGCTTTTATGTATTTTGGTTCGTAGCCTGCCAGACGGAAGTCTGCTATATCTGCCGCAAGTGTTTTTGGATTGCATGATATATAGATGATTTCCGGAACGCCGTATGATGCAACTTTGTTTACTGTTTTGGTTTGAAGGCCCATGCGCGGCGGATCCACTATGATTACGTCAGGCGCAGGCAAATCCGACAGCACCTTATACACATCGCCCCGAATGAACTTGCAGTTGGTGATTCCGTTAAGTGCCACATTGGTCGTTGCCGCCTCCACGGAGTCCTCTACTATCTCCACTCCTACGACGTGTGCAGCTTTCTCGGAAACGATTTGACTGATTGTACCCGTTCCGCAAAAGAGATCGTAGACCACTTTCCCTTGCAACTTCGGAATAAGCGATACTGCTTCAGTGTATAATCTTTCTATTGCTTCCACATTTGTTTGGAAGAATGAGAATACGTTCACCTTAAATCTCAAGCCACATATTTCTTCACAGTAGTAATCGCGACCAAAGATGATTCTCTGCTCGTCGCATGCCACAGTATCGGCAAGTCCATCGTTAATCGTATGCATTATACCAACTATATCTCCGTCAAGCGGCAGAGCAATAAGACTTTCTTTCCACGCTTCCGCGTCAAATCCAAGCGTTCCCCCACCTTCGCAGGTTACGTCTGTTCTTACCGCATCGCATTCCGACGACGTAACTATATCAACGATGATTTCTCCGGTTCTCACACCCCGCCTAACTATGAGATTTCTAAGAAGCCCATCGTGGCTCTTTTTGTTGTAATGCTTATAGCCATGCGCGATGCAGAAATCCAAAGTGCACCTAAGGATCTTGTTAAAATCATCGGGAACCAATTGGCATTCGTCCACGGTTATTATGGACATGAAGTTTCCCTTCTTGTGCATGCCGAGCTGGAGTTCTCCGTCTTTTACAAAATCTCCAAATGTGTACTCCATCTTATTTCTATAGGCAAATCGATGAGACTCATCTGCCCCGACTATTCCTTGAAAGAGGCCCGATATATCGATGGCGTGCGACTTGAAACAATCTCGCACCTCTCCCTCTTTCTTCTTGAGTACATCATCGTAATTATCGCCATTATAAAGACAGCCCCCGCAAAACTCACTGTGAGGGCATTGTCTTCTATTCTCTCCGTTAAAACTCTCCGAATTTGTCATAGAACTCTTTCTTATATTCCAAAAATCTATCTTCCTCGATTGAAGTTCTGATTCCTTCCATCATCCTCTCGAGGAATCTGATGTTATGAATCGAAATTAGCGTCGCCGCGAGCATTTCTTTGCTCCTGAACAGATGCCTTATATATGCTCTCGAATAATTCCTACATGCATAGCAGTCACACTCCGGATCAAGCGGTTCAAAGTCGCGCTCGAACTCCGCATTCTTGATGTGAATCTTGCCACTCGAAATCGTAACCATACCATGGCGCGCAATTCTGGTCGGCTGAACGCAGTCAAACATATCGATTCCGCGCTCAACGCCTTCAAAGATATAATCCACGGTTCCCACGCCCATAAGATAGCGCGGCTTGTCCGTAGGAAGATAGTCAACGCAGTCATCGAGCACTTCGAGCATTATGTCCTTCGGTTCCCCAACGGAAAGACCTCCAATCGAGTAACCCGGAAGATCGAGCTCCACGATATCCTCTGCGCTTTTCTTCCTTAAGTCCTTATAGACACCGCCCTGCATGATACCAAAGAGCGCATGCTTCTCTGGCTCGTTGTGAGCCGCCACGCAGCGCTTTAGCCACCTCGTAGTCATCTCCATGGACTTCTTCACATAATCGTGGTCTGCAGGATATGGAGCGCATTCGTCAAAGGCCATTATTATATCCGCACCAAGCGCATTCTCCACTTCCATCGCAACCTCAGGCGAAAGAAATTTCTTTGAACCATCAACATGACTCTGGAACGTCACGCCTTCTTCTGTAATCTTTCTTAACTTTCCGAGACTGAATACCTGAAATCCGCCGCTGTCCGTAAGAATGGGTTTATTCCAGTTCATGAACTTATGAAGACCACCTGCCTCCTCCACGACCTGATGCCCCGGTCTAAGATAGAGATGGTATGTATTGCAGAGCAAGATCTCGGCGCCGGTCTCCGCAACCTGCTCCGGGGTCATGGATTTGACTGTGGCCTGCGTTCCGACAGGCATAAAGCATGGCGTCTGAATATCGCCGTGCGGAGTGTGGACAACTCCTCTTCTCGCCTTACTCTTCTCGTCCTTCTTATTAAGTTTGTATGTCACCGCAGGTTTCGTTGGCATATATTTTTCCTTTACTGTTTCTCTGTTGCGTCATGCAAGCAGTTTATGTTTACTTTGTTATAATATCGGCATGCATCACCTATAGTATCAGCATGGCGTCCCCGTAACTGAAGAATCTATACTTTTCTTTTACCGCTTCTTCATAGGCGGCGAGAATCTTCTCCCTATCATATAGAGCAGATATAAGCATTATAAGGGTTGACTTTGGGAGATGGAAGTTTGTAATGAGCGAATTTACTATCTTGAATTCGTATCCGGGATAGATGAAGATGTCCGTGCTTCCGCTTCCCTCTTTCAAAAGATACTTTCCGCTCGAATCGTCAAGCTCCGCCGCGCTCTCCGCAGTCCTCGTCGATGTTGTTCCGACAGAGATTATTCTTCCTCCAGACAGTATTGTATCGTTAACGATTTTTGCAGTTTCCTCGCTTATCGAGTATTCCTCAAAATGCATATGATGGTCTTCGACCATTTCGCTCTTTACGGGACGGAATGTTCCGATACCGACATGCAAAGTAAGATACGCTAGTTTTATGCCCTTCTCTTCTGCCTTTTTGAGAAGCTCGTCCGTAAAATGAAGTCCCGCCGGCGGCGCCGCAACGGATCCATCGATATTGGCATATACAGTCTGGTAGTCTTCTTTGTCCTCGTCTGTGCTCTGACGCTCTATATACGGAGGAAGCGGCATGAAACCGATTTCTTCTAGCCTTTCCATGAAGATTCCGTCGTAAGTGAAGCGCACTTTACGAGTTCCGTCTTCACCATAGTCAAGAATCTCCGCCGAAAGCTTACGTCCTTCTTCTTCGTTAAATATAACTCTGTCTCCTGGTTTCAATCTTCTTCCGGGGCGCACCATTGTTTCCCAAAGCTCACCGGTGTCAGCAGCGTCATCAGTTTTATTCTCATCTTCACTTGAACCCCCGCAAGCAGCGTCGTCATCCAATCTCTTAATAAGCAAAAACTCTATGCTCGCTCCCGTCTCAGCCTTCTTTCCGTAGAGGCGCGCAGGAATTACTTTGCTGTCGTTAAGAAGTAAGCAATCCCCTGGATTCAGATAATCCAAGATATCATAAAAATGCCTGTGCTCGATTACTCCCGTCTCTCGGTTCACAACCATAAGTCGACAGAAATCTCTATCCTTCACAGGCTTTTGCGCTATCAGTTCTTCAGGTAAATTGTAATCAAAATCAGTTACTTTCATTATTGTTCAATTATATGCAATTATCGTTCAAGTTTTCTTTAAGTAGAGTTCTACTCTGTTTAAACTACTCTTCAATCGCGTCAAAAATCGACTGCTGAACATCACCCTCGGGGATATTCTCGTCCAGAGCCTCAATCTCAGCACGCTTCGACTCCGGAATCTCAAGCCCCATATGCTGATATCCGAGCGAAGTAACCATGCGGCCCTTCTGTGTCCTGTATAACAGTCCCTTCTGAATGAGGTACGGTTCATACGCATCCTCAATCGTGACCTTTTCTTCGCCGATGGATGCGGCAATCGTATCGATTCCCACGGGACCACCGTTAAAGCGTTCAATGATGGTGCTCAAGATATCTCTATCAAGCTTCTCGAGTCCAAGTTCATCGACACCCATGGCGGAAAGGGCTTCCTTGGTAATCGCCATGTCTATATGACCGGAGCCCTTTACCTGCGAGAAGTCTCTTATTCTCTTCAGGAGTCTATTCGCTACGCGCGGCGTTCCGCGAGAGCATCTCGCCATTTCCACAAGAGCATCCTTGTCTGCGGTCATACCTAGAAGGCTCGCAGACCTTCTTATAATCTCCGCAAGTTCTTCTTGGTTATATACTTCGAATTTTGATATCACGCCGAACCTGTCGCGAAGCGGTGCAGAAAGGCTTCCTGCCCTCGTTGTAGCTCCTATCAAAGTGAACTTTGCGATATCTAGTCTGATCGATCTCGCTGACGGTCCCTTTCCAATTATTATATCGAGGGCATAATCCTCCATCGCTGAATAAAGAACCTCCTCAACTGAGCGATTTAGTCTATGAATTTCATCTATGAAGAGAACGTCGTTGTCGCTTAAGTTGGTGAGAATCGCAGCTAGATCCCCCGCGCGCTCAATCGCAGGGCCGGAAGTAATCTTTATATCAACCCCGAGTTCGTTTGCGATTATTCCTGCGAGCGTTGTCTTGCCGAGTCCCGGCGGGCCGTAGAACAACACGTGATCGAGAGGCTCATGCCTCATCTTAGCAGCCTCAATATATACTTTGAGATTATCCTTAACCGCGCTCTGTCCGATAAAATCCTCCAGATGCTGTGGTCTCAAAGTCACTTCCTGTCTTTCTTCCATTGTTGTTGCGCTCGTCTGCGTTATGCGTTCTTCTTCTTGGAAAATACTATTTCAATTTCTCTTTCCCCTTATTACAGTTATTGATTCTCTGGCAATTTATCCGTGATTGGAGCCAACCGTTTTCTCGCAGAGCCATCTATTACAGTTTCTTAAGTGCCTGCTTGATATAGTCTTCTACGGTCAGGCCGTCGCCCTTTATCTTTCCTACTGCGGCGGCAGCTTCATTCTTTGTATATCCGAGTGCAATTAGCGCCGACACTGCTTCTGTTCTGTCATCTCCGAGCGCTTCATCGTCAACAAAGATTGCCGCTCCGTCACCACTATCTGTAAATGCTCCCATCTTGTCCTTTAATTCAAGAATGAGTCTCTCCGCCGTCTTCTTACCGACGCCGTTTGCCTTGCAGATTGTCTTGGCATCGCCCGCTGCTATCGCTAATTTAAGCTCGCTCACAGATATCGAAGACATGATGGACATCGCTCCCTTTGCTCCAATTCCGTTCACAGTAATCAGGAGTTCAAAGAGTTCCTGTTCCTCGCGTTCCATAAATCCATAAAGGCTTATGTCGTCTTCCTTTACCTGCATTGACGTAAAAACCTTCACCTCGGTGCCCTCAGGCATCTTGTAAAGTGCAGAGCCGGTCGGAACAAAGATTTTGAATCCGATTCCCGATGCGTTTTCTATTATTACAGTTCCATCCGTCTCCGGATGAAGAAAACCTTTTATATATCCGATCATTTTTTCTCCGGTTAATGTACTCTTAATTCCTCACTTATGTAATGCTATTGATTTCTTCTTATTATTTCTCACCTAATGACGCCGCTTACTTTTTGATGAGCCTCGTGCCTCTCGAATGTCCGTGGCAGATGGCACATGCCACGGCATCTGCAGTATCGTCGGGCTTTGGAACTTCTTTTAGATTAAGGATTGATTTTACCATTGCCTGAACTTGCTTCTTGTCCGCGCGACCATATCCAACGAGAGCCTGTTTGATCTGAAGCGGCGTATATTCGGCTACGGAGATTCCACCGTTTACGCATGCAAGAATAGCAACTCCTCTCGCCTCTCCGACCTTGATGGCAGTCGTCTGGTTATGCGTGAAGAAAAGTTCCTCTATAGCCGCCTCTTCCGGTTCGTACTGTGCAATAATCGAGCTTAACTGCGAGTAAAGATGTTGAAGTCTCACCGGCATTTCCAAATCCGCATCGGTCGTTATCGAGCCGTAATCAACCACATCAAAGTGGTTCCCCTTCATATCCAGTATTCCCCAACCCATTATAGCATAGCCGGGGTCAATCCCTAATATTCTCATACTCCATCCTTTCCAAGCCTTATAATTCTATCACATGAACAGATGTTCGTCAATCATGCATAAATATACTTACTATAGCTCCTTTAGTGTGATATACTCAAGAAGTACAGCTATTGACATTCTGGAGTTACATAGGAGAAAACGATGAGATATTCAAGACAGAACAAAATACTTGAACTTATTGCAAATAACGAGATTGAGACTCAAGAAAAACTTGTTTCGATGCTCAAGGCAGAAGGATTTGATGTGACACAAGCGACAATTTCTAGAGACATAAAGGACCTTCAACTCATAAAGGTACTTACCCCAGGCGGAAAGTATAAATATGCAGTGAGCACTCAGCAGAACTCTCCGATTTCGGATAGATTCGTCAAAATCTTCAGGGAAACCATAACCTCCTTTGCTTCCGCACAGAATTTGGTCGTAGTCAAGACGTTGGCTGGCTGCGCTTCCGCCGCAGGCGAAGCAATAGACAGTATAGATCTTCCCCATGTAGTCGGGTCAATTGCAGGCGACAACACACTCCTCATCATCGTTGATAGCGAAGAAAACATCGAAGAAATTCTTTCAATCTTCAACAATATGCTCATAAAGAGCAAATAGGTTATAACAGGATGATAGAACATATCTCAATTCGCGATTTTGCGATTATCGAGAATACTGAAATCGATTTTTCAGAAGGTTTCTCCGTAATCACCGGCGAAACCGGAAGCGGAAAATCGATTGTCGTAACAGCAATCAGCCTGGCTCTCGGAGGCAGGGCTGACTCTTCCTATGTGCGCCATGGCTCAGAAAAAGCTGTTGTGGAACTCGCAGGCACTCTCGATGGAGAAGATGTCGTAATCTCGAGAGAAGTCAATGTATCTGGAAAGAATCTCTGTCGACTTAATGGCCGCATAGTGACTCTCGCCGAGCTCTTCGACACGTGCAAGCGCCTCGCCGACATCCACGGCCAATATGACAATCAGTCGCTTCTTGACGCCTCAACTCATCTTTCAATAATCGACGACTATCGAAGCGAAAAAATTAATCCAATCAAGGATAAATACCTTGGTTCATATAACTCATATATCGAAAAGAAAAAGGCTCTTAAAACCCTGCTCTCAATGGAAGCTGACAATGCAAGAAAACTTGACTTCCATAGATATGAGATAAAAGAAATCGATGAAGCAAAGCTTGTTCCTGGCGAGTACGATGAGCTAAAGGACCGCCTCTCACTTCTCCAAAACGGAGAAAAGATTTACGAAGCCGCCAACAAGGCCTACAGATTCTTGAGCGGATCATCCTATGATTCCGCAGGAGCACATTCGCTTCTCGGGAGTGCCCTCTCTGAAATCGAGAGTATTTCTGAATACTCAAAGGAATTAACAAATGCCAAAGAAAACCTGGCCGATATCTATTATAATGTTGAAGATTTGAATTCCTCATTAAGAGACATCTGCGAAAGCATGAACTTCTCACCTGAAGAACTTGATATAACAATTGGTAGAATTAATCTTTTGGAAGGGCTTATTAAGAAATACGCAAATAATAAAGCTGATTCCCACAACACTGAGGATGAACCTCTCGACAGCAATGCCGGATCCGAAAATGATGCCGATCCAATCGCAAGAATTCTCGCTTACCGCGATCATATATCAGATAAGCTTAAGATGATTGAGAATTATGACGAAGAAAAAGCGAGAATTACATCCGAGCTCAACTCTGCAGGAATCAAGATGACAGAGGATGCTGCAGAGCTTACCGCCGCACGTCAGGTAAGCGCAAATGATTTAAAGAAAAAGATTCTCGCAGAACTAATAGACCTAAACTTTAGCGACGCAGATCTGGACATAGCATTCACAAAAACCGAACCCTCTCCAAACGGATTTGATGCGGCAGAAATGCTTATTTCCACAAATCGCGGAGAACCATTGAAGCCTCTTGTGAAAACGGCCTCCGGCGGTGAGATAAGCAGAATTATGCTCGCAATAAAAAGCATAGTCGCAGCCTACGACAATATACCAACTCTTATTTTTGACGAAATCGATCAAGGAATATCCGGAAAGACTGCCGCGGTCGTTGGAAAGAAGTTAAAAGACATTTCCAAACATCATCAGGTAATCTGCATAACCCACCTTCCGCAGATTGCGGCCGCAAGCGACACGGGCTATCGAATATATAAAGAGTCTGATGAGAGCAGCACATACACGCATGTGCAGAAGCTGTCACCCGAAGAAAAGATCGACGAGGTTGCGCGTCTGATCGGCGGCGAAACGATTACCGATGCAGCCCGCGAAGCCGCAAAAGAATTAATCGACATATAGTCTATTTGACCAGATGTATGTTGCATTTGTGGTGAGTCCTCGAAGCGAATAATTACATACTCAATAAAATTGAACCTCTGGAGGGTTGCATCGAAGGTCTTCGACCCGCTGCCAATCTCACAGAGGTTCTTCTTTTATTTTCGTGTAATTATAGTCGCTTCTGCGGAAAACCACATAATGCAACACACATACTGGTCTACACTTCTGCGATAATCATTTCGACTGCGAGTTTACCGTTTATGTTTCCGGTTTTGATATTGCGGTCGATTTCGTAAATCTTTATGAGCAAACTTCTTAACTTTTCTCTACTCATCTTATCTGCGAAGGGTCTTAGTTTGTCGTAACGCCATTTGGGGAGACCGAGTTTACTTTGGATTACGCTCGGTATAACTTTGGCATCCTGCATTTCTCTGATTCCGAGAATTAGTTCAAACTGCGAGACCATAAGTCCTATAAGCCTATACGCATCATTATCTTCATCCAGTATATTGTTAAGAAGTTTAAAAGCCTTATTCTTTTCTCCCGAGCAAAGATAGTTTATAAAATCTATCGCACTTGACTCGACGTCACCTTCTATTGTCTGCCGCGCTATGGCCTCAGTAACGATTGCGTGCGAGCCAGCTTTGGCGTCCGCCTTTGCGAGAGCAATCATCTTTGTTACATCGTTGTTCAGTGCATAGAGATTGTAATCGCTATCTCTATTGAAATACCCGGTCTCTTCAATAATGATTCTCATCACGTCGCGCGAAACATCGGTTTCCGAAGCCTTGAATCTCTTTGCGACAAACGATGACAAATCTTCTCTCGGGAGACCGTCGAATTCGTAAATGCGGCCGTACTTTGAAATCGCTGCGGGAAGTTTCTTCTTTGCGTTAATCTCATCGGTTCTGAAAATAAGAATGGTGGTGTTAGGGACATCGACTATATATTCCGCAATCTTTTCCGCATCGCGTCCTGTGTCTCCTGTAAACACTTTGCTTCCCCTCGCAACCACTACCTTTTTCTCCGAAAAGAGAGGAATTGTTTCCGCCGCCGCTATCACGGCATCCGAAAAGCTTTGATCGGTGAGATCGTCCTCATCTATAAGCGTATAGTCCATCGTCTTAGTTGCGGGATTGACATAGGTTGAAAGCATTCTTTCTATAGCCCAATCTACGAGATACTGTTCTCTTCCGTACAACAAAACAACACCGGGTATTTTACCCTCGTTCAGTTCACTCTGTATTCTTCTATACGCATGTTCCTTCTGTTGCCACATACAAAAAACTTTCCGTCTCCTACGATGATTCCGATGGCACCGTCCCTATCGGTTCTATATGTAATTATACCTTGCCGTTCCAATTTTTCAATTACGAATGGAGCGGGATGACCGTAATTGTTCTTCCCTACTGAAATAACTGCTATGATCGGCGACACAGCCTCTATAAACTCCTCGGAGGTGCTAAAACGACTTCCGTGGTGCGCCACCTTGAGAATATGCGACTCCAGTTCACCGTTTCTGTAGTGATTTATGAGCGCTTTTTCTCCGTCTTCAGTGATATCTCCGGTAACAAGCGTAGTGATTCCTCTATCGTGCACTTTGAAGATTCTGCTGTAATAGTTTTCGTCATCGCTATTTTCATATCCAGGTATGGGCCAAAGTATTTCTATATACCTTTCGTCATCTAGGACAATGCAATCGCCTGCAGTGCCGCGGGTAATTATTTCCTCCACCCTATACGACTCTGAGAGCTGCTCAATGCCGAGAAAATGATCCATATGTTCATGCGTCGATATCGCCATATCGACAGAGGACACTCCCACGTGAAGAAGATATGGTCTAAGCACTTTTTCTCCCACGTTGTAATTTGTACTTCCGCCACCATCTATCAATATATTCGCATCTCCCCAACTCAAGTGAAGCGAATCTCCCTGTCCTACATCCAGGAACACTGCGTCGGAAAACTCAACGGGGTTAAATGTGATAGCAAAGGCAAATGCTGTGGTAGCAATAACTGTAGCTACAAGTCTGAGCCTTGCAGACTTTTCTTCCCTCTTTCTCCGCACCTTATACTCCTCCGATGAAAGATAAAACAATCCGGCAAGAATTCCGGCTATAAAAAATAGCTGTGGTGATACGAACCTAATAACTGCATGACCCCCTACAATCATGTTTCTGTTGATCCATACCATCCAATTTCCAAGCAAAGTGAGGGATGACCCAAGATAACTTGTCAGATATGGAGTAATCACTCCAACCAAAGGAAAGTCCGCAAATAACAAATTCAGAAAGAATAATGCCGCACCAATCGGAACATATATCCCGGCAAGAGCGATTAAAATCCAGTTGTTAATAAGCGTAAGTAATGCAAATCTGTTATGAACGTATATAGTATATGGAATCATAAGTCCTTGAACCGATATCATTGTCGCGAGAGCCGACATCCACTCGTCTGAGTTCTCCTTCCTTCGCATATGCCTCTTCTCAAACTCCTTTAGCACATACATGATTTTGGGTCTCATAAAATATATTCCGATTATCGCAAGAAAGGACATCTGAAATCCCGCTGAAAACACGAGGTATGGCCTAAGTATAAGCATGATGTCAGAGGCGATTGCAAGCGCAGTTAAACCGTCAAATCTAAGGTCAAACAGATCTGCAACTTCTTTTATAAGGATTAAAAGCACCGCCCTAGTCACTGAAACTGACCAAAGAGAGACCGTTCCATAAATAGCAAACAACATAATGACGAGTGCTTTTTTTATAATTGAACTCTTGGTTTTCAGTTTCTTTTCGATAGCCTTGTATAACGAATACAAGATCCCAATATGAAGCCCGCTGACCGCTAGAATATGCCCCGCTCCACCCTCCATAAACTCTTCCCTCACATCACCAGAGATATTTCTCCCCATCCCAAAGAGAATTCCTCCGGCAAGCTCGCGAGCTTCCTCATCGCTGAAACTCCCACAAAGGAATTTTTCCCTCGCCGAAAGAAGCATGCCTCTAAGCCTATTAAAAACGTTCGCTTCGCCTTCGATTCTCCGTATTTCTGATGGTTTAAGGCTTCCATAGCCGTAGACATCTCTTCCGTACAGATATTGTCTGTAATCGAAACCGCCGGGATTTCCGGCAGATTTAGGCTTCTCAACTTCCAGCACCAATTCTATTTTTCTTCCAAAATCCCTCCACTCTACTGCATTGGGTTCGCTGTCATATATGCTCGCCAAAACTCGACCTTCATCCGTACTTATAATCACTTCCGTCCTATCGTCTAGTTTCTCAATTCCTATTATCTGTCCTTTGACAATGGATTTGACGCCTGAGAAGGAGTGGCTCCAATCCAATGAGGCTGTGCTTGACAAGACAGAAATTAGACCAACTGCGAAGAATATTGCCGCAAGACGCCTCCATTCATCCATTTTCCCCATAAGGATAAAAGAAAAACACCCGATAACAGGTATCAAACCTATCATCGGGTGCTCAATCACCGCATATATTTGGCAGACCCTTTCCCCTGAGAGAATACCTATTACCATCGCAATAGAAGGGACAATTAGAGGCCGCCTATCCTTGACTTTTTTGTCATTTTTATCCGTAAGCACGCTAATATCTTAACATTATTTCCCTTTTCTTACAATATCCTTACTTTATAATAATACTGAACCTCTGGGGTAAATTATGGTATAATTATTGTGTATATTTGCTTTTTTCAGAAGCGAGGTACTGAGATATGAGTCAGGAAAAAAAGCCAATCGAAGATATCAAGACATCCCTAAATGCAATGTCTTCCTATCCCGAATGGCAAACAAGCACAACAGTCTACAATAGGTCGGATTTGGAAACCGCTGAGAAAGCAGCTGAGAAATCCGGTAAAATTAACGTTACCGAGGTTCCTTTGGTACGCCACGAAAAACCTATTATGAATACATCAACGGAAACTCCTCCTTCAAGGCGTAATCGCATAAAGGGAGGCTCTACACCTACTGCAACTGCAGGAAGAACATCCAAAAAATCCTCTTCTTCAAGCAAATCAAAGACTAAAGCTACAGCTACTGCTACTGCTGCTTCTTCAGCTGCTATTAGTCAGAGAAGACCTAGCCCAGATAACACTGCACCAAGGAGTTCATCAAAGAAAAGAAAGAAGCAGAAGAAGAAAACCCATCCTATCCTTAGCGTTATAAAATGGCTCTTCCTTTTGATGCTCTGTGGCATGATCATTGGAGGCGGCATAGCTTTCTACTATGTCTATTCTGTGATATCAGAAACACCACCTATAGATCCTACCAATATAGCCGATATGCTTAACGAAACATCCGTTATGTATGACTCCAAAGGAAACGAGATGGATGTCATCTTTTATGGTGCAAACCGAGAGATAGCATCAATATCGGATATTCCAAAGCATGTACAAGATGCGTTTATCGCTATCGAGGATAAAACGTTCAGAACGCATCACGGGTTCAA
>JAGAFN010000055.1 GCA_017612585.1 Bacillota bacterium
ACAAGGTCAACAGCAGGCGCAGCCTTCTGCATCTCATCATGTGTCTAGCAGCAAGAGCACGAGTGTATTCCCTGTTGCATGGAAGAACGTTCTTTCACAGTCGATTCGTGAATACCCAGAGCCTCACCAACCTGCTTAAGCGTAAGCGGTTTCAGATACTTCTTTCCATTCCTAAAGAATCCATCCTGAAAATCCAATACTGAAGATGCCACCTTATAGATAGTATTCTTCCGCTGCTCTATGCTTTTGATAAGCCACATTGCAGAATTGAGTTTTTCATTCAGATATTTCCGTACTTCCTCGTCCGCTTCGCAAGCTTCCTTCATTTCTCCGTAAAGCGGACTTATAGCAAGAGAAGGCATTCCGTTATCGTTTGATCTTACAAAGAAACTTTCGCCGTCCTTTTCGACAAATACATCTGGAACCACATATTTTACGGCAGAATCCGACGAAAAAAGTCTTCCGGGCTTCGGCTCAAGTTTCTTAATCTTGTTAGCTATCTCTTGAACCTCTTTGACTCCTATATTCATATCCTTCGCAATCTGAGATATCCTGTTCTCTCCTATGTCGCCAAGTCTCTTCTCGACTATATCAAAGACGTTCTTATCTGTTTCCCCATTATGCCTTAGCTGTATGGCAAGGCATTCCTCAAGGTTTCTTGCGCCTACGCCTATTGGATCTAATGATTGAACCGTCGTTAAAACAGACTCAACCTCTGGTTCATCGACGTTTAGCGCTTCCGCTATTTCCCTTGTTCCGACCGTCAGATATCCATTGTCATCGATGCACTGGACTATATAGCGCCCTATCTTGCATTCTCGACCATTAAGCCCCGAGAATTCGAGCTGCGAAAGAAGATGCTCGACCAGCGAGTCCGTTAATGCGACATAGCGCTCAAAAGAAAACTCCTCGCGATCACTTCCCCAGTTTTCGGAATCGTGAGACGAAAGCGCTTCCGTATTCAGTTCCAGAAGTCGCTCCCTAAGTTCGTCAATATCTACCGTTTCTTCGGACTTTTCGTCCTTAAGAGCTTCCAAAACGGGGTTTTCGAGGAGTTCATTTTCTATATAATCTGTAAGTTCCTGATTGTTGAATTGCAAGATTTGGATGGCCTGGATCAGTTCCTGAGTCATCTGCGGTTTCTGAGTCTGTTCTATTGTCAACTCATATCCCGTTCTCATGCAAGTATTATACCACCTTGGACTTGTTCAGTAAATCAAATTGGACTCTTTTCCTTGAAGATTGGCGATATTTCTTATATAATCAACTTTGTTCAACAAAAGAAGGAGGACAAATAATGAAAAACGTAAATATTGCCATTTTGGGCCTTGGAACCGTCGGAGGTGGCACATACGAGATTCTAAGTAAATTGAACAAAAAACTCATAGAAACCCGTACAGGTATTAATTTCACCCTGACAAAGGTATTAGAGCGCGACATGTCGAAATTGGAAGCGCTCGGTATTGACCCATCCTGCGCCGTTACAGACCCAGACCTGATAACAAATGCCGATGATGTGGACATAGTTGTCGAGTCCCTCGGAGGTATAGATTTCCCTGCAGACATTATGGAAAAGGCTCTCCTTAACGGAAAAAGCGTTGTTACACCCAACAAGGCTGCCGTAGCCGCTAATTTTGAAAGACTTAACAAAGCCGCCAAGGCTTCGGGTGCACAGTTTAGATTTGAGGCCAGCGTAGGTGGCGGTATCCCTGCCCTCACAGCCATCAAGGAGGCTCTGGCAGGAAACAGATTCACCGAAGTCATGGGAATTGTAAACGGAACAACCAACTACATTCTCACCAAGATGGGAGAAGAAGGTTGGTCATACGAGGAAGCTCTTAAGGACGCGCAGAAAAAAGGCTTTGCCGAGGCGGATCCAACGGCCGATGTCGAAGGGATAGATGCGGCAAACAAGCTTTCGATTCTTACTTCTCTGTGCTTTGATGAATATATTCCGCCTGAAGAAATTACAAGAGAAGGAATATCGGGTGTTACGATGTCGGATATCGAAGAAGCACGGTCAAAGGGCGGGAAAATCAAGCTCATCGCTTCCGCCAAGAAGCGTGGCGCAATACTCTCTTACAGTGTAAAGCCGACATTCATCCCCAACGATCATCCGCTTGCAGGTGTATCTAACGAATTCAACGCCATCTACGTCACAGGAAATGCCGTAGGCGAGCTAATGTTCTACGGAAAAGGAGCAGGCGCCCTACCAACCGGAAGCGCCGTTGTCGGCGATATAATAGCTATAGCCAATAGCCTATAGTATATAATTCAAAATTATTTAAGGAGAATTATTAATGAGTCTTTTTAACGAATGGAACGACCTCCTGAGCGGTCAAACAAAAGGTACCATCGATGAAGTCTGGAAGGAATACTCAGATGCCGAAATCAAAATCTATAAGCATGTCCTTTCTCACAAAGACGAGCACCTAAAGGGCAAAGTAAGTAACCTGGTTGACTTCTTCCAGGTTGATAAGGTCATCTTTGTCGGCTTCCTCGACGGTATTCAAACGAGCCTTAATTCCGGACAACTCGATATGAAGAAAGTCAATATGGATACGGAAATAGATTTGGATGTAGATTTTGAAAAGCTTTATTTCAATATGCATAAGGCCGATGCCGATTATCTGTGGGAACTCGAGGAATGGGACGGCGTTCTCTCCGAAGAAAGGCGCGAAGAAATCTACACTGAATACAGACGATCCCGTACTGTACATGTGGAGAAGCGTCCCGGAAGAAATGACCCCTGTCACTGCGGTTCGGGAAAGAAATACAAAAACTGCTGCCTCAAAAAGGATCAAGAGGCAGATAGAGCGAAAGAGCAATAAGTACAAAGTGGACGGTTTCTTAGAAACCGCCCACTATTTCTTTACAAGTATTATAATTTCCCCTTGCCGAAACTTATATTAAGCACGTACTTATACTTGTTATAAGCCTGCCTTCTCACATAGTTTCTCTATACAGCATTCTTCGCAATTAGGTTTCCGCGCATGGCAGCAGTTTCTTCCGTGGAAGATTAAGCTATGATGAGCCTCCGACCATCTGTCATTTGGTATCGCCTTCATGAGTCCCTCTTCCGTCTTAAGGACATCTTTTTCATGAACAAGGCCGATTCTGTTTGAAACCCTGAACACGTGCGTATCCACAGCAATCCGCTGTTCTCCAAATCCCACAGACAGAACGACATTTGCTGTCTTTCTCCCTACTCCCTGAAGCCCTACTAATGCATCGTAATCATTAGGCACTTCCCCTCCAAATTTCTCTTCTAATGCCTTTGCAAGACCCACTATATTCTTGGACTTAGTCTTGTACATCCCTATACGCCTTATGTATTTTTCTACATCTTCCGGATTTGCGGAAGCCAGCTTTTTCGGCGTAGGATATTTTTTGAACAGAGCCGGTGTTGCCTCATTTACACTCTTGTCCGTTGTCTGAGCTGAAAGAGCTACAGCCACGATAAGCTCGTAGAGGTTCTTGAAATGAAGGGCACACTCCGCATCCGGATATTCGTTTTTAAGTCCATCAAGGATCTTTTTCACTTTATCTTTTCTCATATTTCAACTATACCACATCAACACTTATCTTAGCAAACCGGACTCCTCTTAAAATCGTATACAATTTCTTGACTTGCATCACTTAAGGCGCTATAATCTCTTCATTATGGATATACTTCAAAAAATCATAAAAGAAAAAAACGAAGTCAAATCGCTTTCTGACAAGATTTACAATCAGCTCCTAAGGGAGATACTCACCGGAAAGATTCCAAAGGACAGCCGACTAAACGAAGCTACTCTAACCGTCAAATACAAGACGAGCAGAACCCCTATTCGCGAGGCTTTTAAACGTCTTCAGGAAGATGGTCTTGTCGAATATATAAGCAACCGCGGGGTTTTTGTCAGGGGTCTCTCTGAGAGTGAAATAGGAGATATGCTTGAGACAAGAGCTTTTCTTGAGGTGAAAGCTAGCGAGTATTGCGTATCCAGAATTACCGAAGAAGAGAAAGAAGACCTCTCTGCCGTATTCAAGCACATGGAGTTCTACACTAAAAAAGGCGATATTCAGAAGATGATAGAAATCAACTACGCCTTCCATCGCCTAATCTACAAAGCAAGTCACGATCGTCTTTTGGAAAAGACTCTGCTCATATACCAAAACTATTGTACCTACTGCTGCCCGCCGAACTATTTTGCCAGAGGCTTCTTAAGAAGAACTCTGGAGGAGCATCGCCAGATTTACCGCGCAATAGTCAATAAAGATGTTTCTGCCGCAGCAAACGCCATGCGTGCGCACATGGATGCTACCATAAAGCGTTCTAGTTATTGAGCACAGCTTCAACAGTTATCTTGATGAGTTCTGTATATACTGTAGCACCCTCTTCCGAAAGTCCACCTGTTTCGTTGTCAAAATACTCAGGATGATTTTCGCTCGCCCCATACCAATCTATCGCATAGGTATTCTCATTTGAACTCACGAAATCGCTTATCTTGGAGTTGTTTGACTGTTCCCACTCGGAGCCTCTATCGTTGATTACAAAGAGTAATTGGTCCTCCTTCATCCTTCCTCGTATGTCCTCAAGTGAATCATAGAGTTCACCCTCATGAGAAAGAGAGATTACAACAAGTCTGCCTTCCCATCCACCGTTTGAATAGGCCTCATATATAGGTCCTGCAGATGTGCTGTAACGAGAGTTTGCTATATCGGCTGTTATATTTGGTATATTGTCAATTAGAGTGGGTTGAGCGTTAACCGCAAATACGTCGCCTATAAACAGCGTGCTTGTGTCACTGAAACCTTGAGGAAGAGTAATCGTTTCCTCAGATTGTTTGCCCTCTTCTGTTTCTTGAGACTGACTGCCACTAGCCTCCTGAA
>JAGAFN010000056.1 GCA_017612585.1 Bacillota bacterium
CTATAAGAAATACGTCGATAAAATCAGCAAGAGGTTCAGGGTTGTATGCGCAAGGTCCTCCTGCAATTATGAGCGGTTCGCTTTCTTTTCTGTCTGATGCAAGAAGCGTGATTCCAGAAAGCGAAAGCATGTCAATAACATTTGTAAACGCCATCTCATACTGAAGTGTAAACCCTACTACATCCATCTCGGAAAGCGGAGTCTTGGTTTCGAGTGTAAACAGAGGAACATCGTCATTTCTCATAATTTCCGCCATATCTGCCCCGGGTTCAAACGCTCTCTCGCAATATAGGTTTTCTGTTCTATTGATTATGGAATACAGAATCTGCATACCAAGGTATGACATGCCTATTTCATAGAGATCGGGAAAAGCAAAGCAGAAGCGAAGTGAGTTTTCGGGATTCTTTAAGCAGATTCCCTTTTCGCTTCCGATATATCTTGCAGGCTTTTCAACCTTGCTTAGTGCCTTCTCGAGTTTCTGAAGAAGAATATCCCATGGCGATATAAAGAGGCTGTCGATCGACTTCCCAAGTAGCTTTTCAACCGCGGATATATACTTCTTGCTTGCAGCCTTTTGCGCAAGAATTCTCGCGGTTCTCTCGGGAGTTTCACCAACTTTGTGGATCAAATAATCGACTCTTCTTTCGAGGCCTACGTATTTGTCCTCAAGCACGAGGCGGTCCGCAAGACAGAGAATATCGGTCTCGTTTATCTTACGCGGATCTCCAAATGTATAATGCATATGATGTTCTACGGCATCCGCTTCTTCCGTATATCCCTGTTCTCTTAGAAATCTTGCGGCTTCTTCACCGTGATTATCCTTAACCCTAAATAGGTCGTGAACGAGTCCTGCTCTTCTTACAAGTTCCACATCAAGAGAAAACCCCGCATCGTTCAATGCGGAGGCTATTCTTGCACCGGCATCCGCAACGCCCTTACAGTGAGCGATTACGTGCGCTGGAGTATTGCACTTCTCGTAGAAGCTCTTAATAGTGGAATCTTCAAGTTTCATAAACCAAAAATATAATTAGTACTCGTCAAAGTATTCAAATTCAAAATCGTCTATCTTTACCGTGTCGCCTTCTTCAAGACCTAGGAGTTTCATATCTTTTATGGCACCGCTCTGCTCGATATACTTAAAGAGGTATCTTAGTGAACCCATATCATTTAGATTTGTGGACTCGAAAATCTTCTGGAGCTGCTCACCTTCGAGAATGAATACTCCATCAACTTTTCTGACATTGACTTTCCTATACTCTTCTCCCTTGGCTTCATCTGCTTCAAAGTCGAACATTTCGTAATCTTCAAGCACATCGTCCGGCGCAGTATCGAGTGCGCGCTTTGCGGCATACATGAGTTCTTTGACTCCGTGGTTTATAGGAGCGCAAATAGGATAGACATCGTAGCCCTTGCTTTTTATATAATCTAGGAACTCTAGATACTTTGGATCGTCCTCATCGATTAAATCAATCTTGTTTGCGGCAACGATCATCGGCTTCTTGGAAAGCTTCTCGCTATATGAAGAGAGTTCCTCCATAATCTTGTCGAAATCGTCTTTTGGGTCTCTTCCTTCGCTTCCGGATACATCTATTACGTGGATGAGAACTCTCGTGCGCTCTATATGCTTAAGGAATCTAAGTCCAAGTCCTGCACCTTGATGCGCACCTTCGATTATTCCTGCAATATCCGCCATTATGAATTCGGAATCGTCAAACTGAACGACACCCAAGTTCGGATCAATCGTCGTAAAATGGTAGTTTTCGATCTTTGGTTTTGCATTGGTTGCGACCGCCAAAAGGCTTGATTTACCGACGTTCGGGAACCCAACGAGACCAACATCCGCAATCATCTTGAGTTCGAGGATTACCTCTCGCTCTTTTCCGGGCGTACCTGCTTCCGCGAAATTCGGAGCCTGACGAACCGAGTTCTTGAAATGGACGTTACCCTTTCCTCCGCGGCCTCCCTTTGCTGCGATGAAACTGTCTCCGGCTTCTTTTAGGTCGTGCATCAGGTGTCCTGTTTCTGCGTCGAATACCATAGTGCCAACGGGGACCTTAATTATGAGGTCTTGACCGCGCTTACCATAGCATTTCTTCTTCATGCCGTTCTGACCGTTCTCGGCCTGATACTTTCTCTTGTATCTAAAGTCCATGAGCGTACGCAAATCACGGTCGGCAAGAAATACTACATTGCCGCCATTACCTCCATCACCCCCGTCGGGGCCACCTTCGGGAACAAAAGGCTCGCGTCTAAAGCTTACTGAACCGTTTCCTCCTCTTCCCGATATGATTGTGATTTTTGCTCTGTCAACTAACATGGTTAATCCTTATATCAAAGCGAAAACAAAAAACAAAACAAAAGGCCTCCGGTGAGGCCTCTTTGTTAAGCTTCTTTTGGATAAACGCTAACCTGTTTTCTGGTCTTGTCTTTTCTTTCGAATTTTACAGTACCATCAACTTTAGCGAAGAGAGTGTCATCTCCGCCCTTACCAACATTGTTGCCCGGGTGAAGCTTGGTGCCTCTCTGTCTTACCAAGATGCTGCCTGCGCTTACAAACTGACCGTCACCGGTCTTGACTCCAAGGCGTTTAGACTCGGAATCGCGGCCGTTCTTGGAACTACCTACACCTTATTTACTTGCCATGTCCTAACCTCCTTATTTAGAAGCGGATTCAATGGCCTCAAGGATTTCTGCCTTGGTGGCCTTGGAATCAATCTCTATTCCTTTTGCTTCCGCGAGTGCAAGGAGTTCATCCTTCTTCATGGAAGCGTTAGCTTTAACTTCCTCATCCGCAGAAGCTTCTTCAGCCTTCGGTGCGGACTTCTTTACGGGAGCCTTTCCGTCGAGTGAGAGAATCTCAATCATTGTATAAGGCTGTCTGTGTCCCTGTTTCTTTCTGTAGTCCTTCTTGGACTTGTACTTGAAGATTACTACCTTCTTGGCCTTGCCGTTTTCTACAACGCGACCCATGATCTTTGCACCTTCGATATAAGGCGTTCCAACCTTGATGTCGCTTCCTTCGCCAAGAATGAGTACCTTATCAAGTTCTACGTTTGCGCCATCCTCTACGTTCAGCTTTTCAACTGTGATGACATCGCCCTCGGAAACTCTGTACTGCTTTCCTCCGGTTTCAATTACTGCATACATGATAAATTTACCTCCTCTATCCAGTCTCGCCTTTTGGGGTGTTCAATCGCTTGAATCTTAGGTACCCTTCCCGAGCGGTCTAACTTAGACATAATATCACCCAAAAATCTAAAAGTCAAGCATAAAAATCGCTATTTTTCAATAAAATGAGGCCGGTTTTCTCGGCCTCTAAGAGTCATGGTCCTACGATATTATAGTGGATATCGGACGCCTTTTGTTTTGTTCAAATAAACATCCTATTGGTCATCAATGTTTAGTCGTCGATAATTACTCCGTCTTCATCCACCAGAGCATCTCCTTCCGGAAGTTCTCCTGCTTCTTCCGCGCCAAAGGTCTTATCCGAGAACTTCTTCTGTTCCTTCAGCTCCTCCAGGAGTTTCTGGTAAATTTCTTCCATGAGATCGGGGTGATCCTCGAGGTACTTCTTTACGTTATCCCTTCCCTGGCCGATTCTCTCGCCCATATAGCTATACCAAGAACCGGATTTGTCCATGATATCGAATTCCGTAGCACAGTCCACGATATCTCCGGATCTTGAGATTCCCGTTCCGTACATTATGTCAAATTCAGCCTTCTTGAATGGCGGAGCAACCTTGTTCTTCACAACCTTTACTCTCGTGCGGTTACCGAGCACGTCCTCGCCCTTCTTGATGGTTTCTACTCTTCTTACGTCAAATCGCATTGTCGAATAGAATTTGAGAGCGCGACCGCCTGTTGTTGTTTCGGGGTTACCGAACATCACACCTATCTTCTCTCTTAGCTGATTGATAAATATTATGCATGTGCCCGACTTATTTACAGCGCCCGTAAGCTTTCTTAAGGCGCTTGACATAAGCCTTGCCTGAAGACCTACGTGCGAGTCTCCCATTTCGCCCTGAATCTCGGCCTTTGGAACGAGAGCCGCTACAGAGTCGATTACTATTACGTCGAGAGCTCCGCTTCTTGCCAGCATGTCGGCTATTTCAAGAGCCTGCTCGCCGTTATCAGGCTGAGATACAAGAAGCTCGTCAACCTTGACACCTAAGTTTCTCGCATATACAGGATCAAGAGCATGTTCTGCGTCAATAAATGCGGCCTTGCCGCCTTTCTTCTGTGCTTCCGCAACGATATGAAGAGTCAGAGTGGTCTTTCCTGAAGATTCAGGGCCAAAGATTTCTATAATCCTACCCTTTGGAACTCCTCCTACGCCTGTTGCCATATCCAGGCTTATAGATCCCGTAGAAATAACGTCGAGATCCTGAATCTCCGCACCCTCTCCCATAATCATTATGGAACCTTGGCCAAAAGCCTTCTGAATGTCGTTTAGTGCCGTTTCCAGAGCTTTCTCTCTTGCTGCATTGTCAGTTGGAATCGGTTTGATTTCTTTCTTGGTTGCCATGTTTACCTCCATTTATGAACATTTGTTCTAAAAATAGAATACCCCATCGCAAAGGGAAATGCAAGCACTTTTTAATGGAAATATTTGGTGATACAATAATACAGTTAATAACAGAAAATGTCAATTGATAAATTGCTTTTGCGAGACAGTTTTGGGAAAAGGCTAGCCTTCTTGCTCGCCTTTCAGATTTCTCTGCAGCGCTTAGTGACTTCGTGAATCATAATCCTTGTGCAGTATATTCTGTTCCACTCCCTACTATCTCTTCCGGATTTGAGTTCTCTGACGGTAACTTCACCGTCAACCGCTATGCCAATCCACATATTCCCTGCGGCATTATCTCCTATTGCTCCCGGCCCTGCAACGCCTGTAGACGAAATACAAATTCTGCTTCCGGTTTTCTCATATAGTCCTCGCGCCATTTCCTCGGCAACCTCATAGCTTTCGGCGGTGAACTTGTCCAAAGTTTCTTTTTTTACGCCGAGCTCCTCCATCTTTGCTTTGTTGGAGTATGTAACCAAACCTCTGTCAAAAACCTCGGATATCCCTGGCACATTCACAAGCAATGATGCAAACAGTCCTCCGGTGCAAGACTCACAGCATGATATTGATATCCCCTTCTCTATGAGAAGGCAACCCATCTCTTTAATATTCATAACTTGTCCCGATAAAATTATGCTTTCTAGTGCCTGCCCGGAAGAACTCATAGAAAAACCTCTTGGATTAAAAGCAATTTAACATTTAAAAAATAGCCAAAACAACAAAAAGATTCCTAGGACGAAAAGACTTTCCTGTTATTTATTATATATGACGCGCCTGAGTAAACCGTCATAATGAGAGAAGCCCAAAGTGCGATCTGAGCTAAAAGTGAAATCCAATTTATTGATGTTGACGGCACTCCATCCGAAGGTAAATAGTATACAGGTTCACCCGCTGCATTCACCAAAAGAAGGAGCGGAACCGCTATCATCTGAAGCACAGTTTTGATTTTTCCGCCCATATCCGCGGCTATAACTATCCCTTCAGAAGCGGCAACAGTCCTAACGCCGGCAACTATGAACTCGCGAGCAAGAATTACTATCAGCATCCATGCAGGAACGGTTCCGTCGGCCACCATTAGGCAGAACGCAGAATAAACGAGGACCTTATCTGCGAGAGGATCCATTATCTTTCCAAAATTCGTAATCAGATTCTGCTTTCTCGCAATCTTCCCATCAAGCAAATCCGTAATGCTCGCCAGAACAAATATAATGAGTGTCAATAGAAAATGTTCCGTCATATACGCAAGTATAAAGAACGGAACAGCTATAATTCTTCCCACGGTAAGTTTGTTTGGCAGATTCATTTTCAAATTGAGATTACCTTCTTGATTATCAGCTTACAAAAAACTACCCGGAGGCTCCGTCAGGTATAATTGACGCCCTATCGAATGATAGGTGGGTATCCTGTCGGTGCTTTCTGCCCTCCACTCAAAGGAGGCTCGGCATATTTCACTCTGAACTCGGATTCCCGTGCAATAAGTGTAGGTTCAATTATGATCCCCGACTAAAGTCCCAGGCAGATATAAACTATTCGTATAAATCGATTGCACAGTTGGTCTGAACCTTCTGTACGTCTTCGTTGTCCTCGAGTACATCAACTAATTTCTTGAGTTTTGCTATATCGTTCTCGCCCGGTGTTGACTCCATTGACGGAACAAATTCCACATCGCTCTCCACCAGCTCGTATCCGGCATCAGTAAGCGCCTGATGAACATCTGTATAAACGGAAGGATCAGAATAGATTGTGAAACTATCCTCTTCCGTAACCATATCGTCAGCGCCGGCTTCCAGAGCTGTTTCCATAAGAGCATCCTCGTCTATGTCATCCGTCTTCTCAATTAGGAATACGCCCTTTCTGCTAAACATATATGATACACATCCCGGAGTTCCAAGGTTTCCGCCCTGCTTATCAAAGGATGAACGGACAGATGAAGTCGTTCTGTTTGTATTATCCGTAAGGCAGTTAACTATAAAGGCAACTCCTCCTGGGCCATAGCCTTCAAAAGTGAGTTCCTCGTATGTCGCTCCTCCTAGTTCTCCGGTACCTTTCTTAATTGCCCTCTGGATATTGTCGTTAGGCATCGAGATGGCTTTGGCCTTTTCTATAGCAACTCTAAGTCCTGCATTATAATCAGGATCTCCGCCGTCCTTTGCGGCTACAGTAATCGCTTTTGCATATTTTGTGAACATGGCTGCACGCTTGCTGTCCTGTGCCGCCTTACGTCCCGCAATTGTTCCGTGTCTTCCCATGGAGACCTCCTATTCATACTTTATTACAATGAAATCTTACCACAAACAAAGCTACCATTCAAGGTTTTACAATACTCTAGTTGGATTTGTTTCCTAATCAAAAGCAATCTCTTTGGCAAGAATATACAATGCTTGGAAATAAAAAAACTTGGAAATAAAAAAACTTGGAAATAAAAAACCTCTTCTGCGAAACCGCGAAGAAGAGGCATATGGTCGGAGCGACAGGACTTGAACCTGCGGCCTCTTGACCCCCAGTCAAGCACGCTACCAAACTGCGCCACGCCCCGAAAAATCCGCTGTGTCTAAAATAAGGCACTAGCAGATTATACAATAATTGAATTCTTTTGACAATATCGCAAAAGTAAGACGCCTTTAAAACTCAATAACCGATTATACAAAGCCTTCTTGCTCCTTTTCCATATTCTTATGTGCTGTCGCCATCATGAGCTTAATTCGGTTCAGCTGGTTCACGTCGCTGGCGCCCGGATCGTAGTCTATTGCGATAATATTGGCCTTTGGATTTATATTCCGTATCGCCTTCATCATGCCCTTTCCCGTAACGTGGTTCGGAAGGCATGCAAATGGCTGTAGGCAAGCTATATTCTCGCAACCATGCTTGATGAGTTCAATCATTTCCCCTGTAAGAAGCCATCCTTCTCCGCATTGGTTACCAAGTGATATTACTTCTGTTGCGGCCTTTGCTGTTTCCTCGATATAAGGAGGTTCCTCGTAGTGAACGCTCTCCCTAAGAGCCTTTCTCATCGGCTTTCTCATCCATTCGATTGCAGAAATCGCAGCCTGATTAAGCTTCATCTGCTTATATGAACCAGAGAGATTTTCATAATTGTATTTCTTGCTGTAGAAACCGTACATGAAGAAGTCGATTAGATCCAAGACAACCGCCTCACCACCTTCTTCTTCAATAATATCCACGATATCGTTGTTTGCATTAGGATGATATTTTACAAGTATCTCTCCTACCACACCAACCTTCGGCTTCTCATCATCAACGCGCTCAACCTTATCGAATTCCTCGACAATCGCTTTCACATTTGAAGAGAATATACTCCTGCTAAAGTGAAGTACGTTATCTATAATCCGATCGTGCCAAGAATCAATTATCTTCTGACTTGTTCCTTTTACCTTCTCATAAGGTCTCGTCGCATAGAGAAGTCTCATAATAAGGTCTCCGTACAGAACACCTGTTACGAGCTTAAGCCCCATGCCTGCCGTTATCTTGAATCCGGGATTCTTTTCGAGACCGACCATATTGAATGATATGACCGGAATCTGCTGCATGCCGAGATCTTTGAGGGCTTTTCTCAGGAGCGCTACATAATTGCTCGCGCGGCAACCTCCTCCCGTCTGAGACATAAAGACTGCGGTTTTGGCAAGATCATACTTTCCCGACTTAAGCGCGGAGATAATCTGACCGAGAGTTACAATCGTAGGATAACATGCATCGTTGTTTATATAAGTTAGCCCTTCATTAACGGCATTCTTATCTACAGGAGGAAGAAGGACCGCATTATACCCGGAGGCCTTAATTGCCGCCTCGAGATAATTAAAATGAATTGGAGACATCTGAGGAATGAGAATCGTATACCCTTTGTCCCTCATCTCCTCAGTAAAGAATTCTCTCTCATATCCGCCGCTCTCCTTGATGAGTTCTATTTTGTTCTTTTCACGCTCTTCCATAGCGGCCTTGAGCGACCTTATACGTATCTTAATTGCGCCGAGATTGCTTACCTCGTCTATTTTGAGCACGGTATACATCTTGTTATGGCTATTGCAGATTTCTTCGACCTGATCCGTAGTTACGGCATCGAGTCCGCATCCAAATGAGTTCAGCTGTACCAGTTCAACATCATCTGTCTTACCTGCAAAGTCCGCAGCCTTATAAAGCCTGGAATGATAAACCCACTGATCGAGAACTCTTAAAGGTCTCGGAAGATCGCCAAGATGCGCAATCGAATCTTCGGTAAGCACAACCATATCAAAAGAATTAATAAGCTTGTTAATTCCGTGATTGATTTCTGGATCGAGATGATAAGGACGCCCCGCGAGAATAATCGCCCTCTTTCCGTGGTCCCTTGCATATTTAAGAGCGTATTCACCCTGCTTGCGCATGTCGGCTTTGAATCGGTTCTGTTCAACACGCGCTGCTTTGATGGCCTGCTCTATATCCGTCTTATCTATGTGAAGCCTCTGAAGCTCTCTTGCGAGTGCGCTGAAGAGGCTCTTGTCATCGTCATAAGGAAGGAAAGGATGATCAAACCTAACCATATTCTTGCGAAATATATCGTCCATATTATTGGCGATGGCTTCAGGATATGTTGCAACTATCGGGCAATTATAATGGTTAGGCGCAGTCGGGTCCTCGTTCCTCTCATAGTTGAGGCAAGGATAGAAAATCCATTTAACATCTTGGTCAACAAGCCATTTGATATGACCATGCACCATTTTTGCCGGATAGCAAGCCGTATCCGAACTAATAGTCTCCATTCCGCTCTCATAGAGGCTCTTGCTGGAAGCGGGAGAAAGCACAACTTTGAATTTAAGCCTCGTAAAAAACGTGAACCAGAACGGATAATTTTCATATATGTTCAGAACTCTCGGTATGCCAACCGTTCCCCTCTCTGCATCAAAGTCCGACAGAGGTTTATATTGATTAAAGAGTCTGTCCAGTTTGTATTCATACAAATCGGGCGTTTCGTTTTTTGCATTTTCCCGACCCGCACCGCGTTCACAGCGGTTCCCTGTCACAAATTTGGATCCGTCGCTGAATTTGTTTATAGTAAGTATGCATTTGTTCTCACATCCGTTGCAGCGACCGTTAGTATGTTCAACTCTAAAGGTTTCAAGAGCATCCTTTGTGAGAATTGAAGATCTTGTTCCTTTTACATAATTCTCTTTAGCTATAAGCGCACAGCCATATGCCCCCATTAAACCGGCAATATCGGGACGCACAACTTCTTTTCCTATTATTCTCTCTATACTCCTCAAAACGGCATCATTCATAAATGTCCCGCCCTGGACAACTATCTTTTCTCCAGCCTCGTCGGCGTTGCGCAGTTTTATAACCTTATAGAGTGCATTTTTTATTACAGAATACGAAAGACCCGCAGAGATATCTCCAATTTCTGCACCTTCCTTTTGCGCCTGCTTAACCTTGGAATTCATGAATACCGTGCATCTTGTTCCAAGGTCAACCGGGTTCTTTGCAAAGAGAGCCTCCTCGGCAAACGCCTTATTGTCCAGGTTGACAGATTTGGCATAGGTCTCAAGGAACGAACCGCATCCCGAAGAACATGCTTCATTAAGCATGATATTATATATTGCGCCGTCCTTTATTTTCATGCATTTCATGTCCTGACCGCCGATATCGAGGATGAAATCGACGCCCGGAAGGAAATGCTCGGCGGCACGAAAATGAGCCATAGTCTCTATCTCGCCCATATCGGCTTTAAACGCTGCTTTGATTAGGTTTTCGCCATATCCAGTTGTTACAGTGTTGGCAATATGTGCCCCCTCCGGAAGTTGATCGTATAGCTCGCGAAGCATAGTTCTCGTCGCAGCAATAGGATCACCCTCGTTACCGTGATAGAAGGAGTAAATTAGATTTCCTTCCTCGTCTATCAATGTGGCCTTGGTCGTGGTGGAACCCGCATCAATCCCGAGATACGTGCGTCCTCTCACGGTACGAATATCTCTTCTGTGAATTTTATTCTTAGCGTGGCGCGCTTTAAAACGGGTGTAATCTTCTTCATCATTAAATAGAGCATCAATATGCTTGGTGCCGGAAAGAAGATTCGGATCAGCGGCCCTCATATTATCAACTAGCTTTGCAAGATTTATAGTATCAGCCTTTTTGGCAAGAAGCGCCGCGCCTATTGCAACAAAGTACTTTGAATCCTCAGGGAAGATGATTTCATCTTCCTTAAGTTCAAGAGTTTCTATGAATCTCTTTCTGAGTTCGGATAAGAAGGAAAGCGGTCCTCCAAGGAAAGCAACCTTGCCGTTAATCGGATGTCCGCAGGCAAGACCGCTTATTGTTTGATTTACTACTGCCTGGAAAATAGATACCGCGAGATCTTCTATAGCGGCACCATCGTTGATAAGCGGCTGGATATCAGTCTTTGCAAAAACACCGCAGCGAGCGGCAATTGGATATATGAGATTATAATTTTTGGCGGCTTCGTTAAGCCCTATCGGATCAGTATTGAGAAGTATGGCCATCTGATCTATGAATGCACCGGTTCCTCCCGCGCACGTTCCGTTCATCCTCTGCTCAACTGTTGCGCCATAGAAAGTAATCTTGGCGTCTTCACCACCAAGTTCTATCGCGCAATTGGTCTCAGGGATAAGCGTCTCTACCGCATAGCTACATGCTATGACCTCCTGCTCAAACTTTACTCCGAGTATATTTGCTAGCGAAAGACCGCCGGAACCTGTTATTATCGGCTTAATTTCTATATCGCCATAGACATCAAAAAGTTCGGCTATCATTTCCTTTACCTTCTCAATGACATCCGACATATGTCTTTCATATTTTGAGTATTCGATTTTTCCGTCCGAATCAAGAAGCACGAGTTTTACCGTGGTTGATCCGATGTCGACTCCAAGTCTTTTTATGTCATTCATATTAGTCATACTGATTAATTAAAAGTTTAGGTCTCAATCTCAATTCAATTTATTTAATTTAATAATAATCATCTGTATATGTATCAGCCTTTGTTAAAGATGCTTTAGTTCCTTATCGTAGAGTCTTTTTAGCATTATTATCAGATACGAGCAGCCAAGTATCTCCGCAAGTGGAAATGAGAACCAGGAAAGTTCTGCTCCTCCAATTCTAAACAAAATGAATGCCAAAGGTAATATACCCACAAGTTGCCTGATTAAAGACGTAATCAAACTGTAAACCGCATGCCCTGTACCCTGAAAGAGCGTAGATGTCATTATTCCAAAAGATGCCGGGATAAAGCATATGCTAATTCGTCTAAGCGCCTTTACGCCCACGGCCATCATCTCACCTTCTGCATTGAATAGTTTCAGGAACAGTTCAGGGATGGCCTGGAAAATCGCGAATCCTATTAGCATGATTACGACCGCTGCCATAAGCCCAAGCTTATATGTCTTCATAAGGCGATCTCTGTTCTTTGCTCCATAGTTATATCCCATGAGAGGCATCGCTCCCTGATTTAGACCGAATACGGGCATAAAAACGAAGCTTTGGAGCTTTTGATATACGCCGAGAACAGCAATTGACATATTGTCTCCCGCAAGTATCGTATTGTAACCGATAAGCATTACAGAGCCTATCATCTGCATCACTATCGCAGGAATGCTTACCGCATAGATGTCTCTAACTACATTCCAATCCATCTTGAAGCCAAAGACCTTAAGCTTTATCACCGACTGTTTTTTTACAAAATATACAGCAAGAAGGAATGCTATAAACTGGCCAAATACCGTAGCTATTGCCGCGCCTGCAACACCGAGCCTCGGCGCACCGAAATAACCAAAGATAAGAATCGGGTCCAGTATAATATTAGTAACGCATCCCGCAATTGAACATATCATCGGCCCCTTCATGTTTCCGGTTGCCTGCATTACTTTTTGAAGAATAACCTCAACCGCAGAGAATATTGCAACGCTGAGGACTAGACGCATATATGTCGTACCATATTCAAATACCTTTGTATCGCCCGTATTCTTCGTGTAGTGAGATATGAACGGCACTGTAAGGAATATTCCTATGAGAAGGAAAATTAAATAATTGAAGATTCCTATGCGCACACTGATGCTGGCAGCCTTGTCCGCATCTACATAGTTCTTTGCTCCGAGTCTTCTGGATATTACAGAATTTACACCTACGCCTGAACCAACTGTAAGCGCAACCATAATAAGCTGTATCGGCATAACAAGCGAAACCGCTGTCAGTGCCAGAGGATCGTATTTGGACACAAATATGCTGTCTACAACGTTGTAGAGAGCATTGACGCTCATAGAAAGTATTGCGGGCCATGACATTGCGGCAAGAGTTCTTCCTATAGGAGCGGTACCCATGCGGTTTGTGTCATAATTTGTTTTCTCATTACCTATCTCAAGATTATTATTGCTTTCTGTTATCTGGCTTTCGTCGTTCATTATTTCTCCGTAATATAATTTTGCGGGTACGCATTTAAGTTGTGATTCTTTTGCAAGTTTTAAGCATACCTTTATCACATTTGTCAATCAAAAATCGAGGGCAGGTCTATAAGCCGGGTTCTGTATTGGACGATCATCTATCTAGGAGGCATATTGCTATGCCTCTCAAGCGGTCCACCTCACGGGCGGCAGCGGGCAGCTGCCACATTTGCCCGATTTCGACCTTGCTCCGGATGGGGTTTACACGGCCGCCTTGTCTCCAAGGCGCCGGTGAGCTCTTACCTCACCATTTCAACCTTACCACGGCATTACCCGTTTCGGCGGAATGTTTCTGTTGCACTTTCCCTATGGTTACCCACGCCGGACGTTATCCGGCATCCTTGCCCTGTGGAGCCCGGACTTTCCTCGTGACTCCCCACCAACATAGCGGAGAAACACGCGACCGTCTGGCCTACCCTCGCAATTTACGATTTAGTTTATTATTTAACAGCTATGCATTCAATCTCAATCAAGCCGTCCTTTGGAAGCCTTGCCACCTCTACGCATGAGCGCGCCGGTTTATGGCCACCAAAGTATTCTGCATAGACTTCATTTACTGTGCCAAAATCATTCATATTCTTGATGAAGACCACTGTCTTTACTACATTCGTCTTATCATATCCCGCAGCACCAAGAACAGCATCAAGATTCGCTAGACTCTGAATCGTCTGCTCGCGCACACCATCCTTTAGTTCGCCGCTAACAGGATCAAGTCCCAACTGTCCGGAGCAGAAGAAAACATTTCCTGTATCAATACCATGAGAATATGGTCCAACTGCAGCAGGAGCATTATCTGCAAAAATCATCTTATTCATATCCACCTCTATTTCTTTATTTCCTCTTACCTATCGAAAATACCAGTAACAAAACTATAATCCCAACGGCCACAGCTGCGATAACCCCCAAATACTAAAATACCAATTGCCATTCTTGTTCCTCATAATTATTAACCAGTACAAGAAAAACTTGTGCAGAACGGGTCTACGTCCATATTACTTTCAAATACCGTTACATCTAAAACTTTTCTAAGTTTCTCTGCCATATTGTGCGTAAATATCTTCTCGCTCCCAAAATGTCCGATATCTATTACGTTCATCCCGCGTTCACTCGCATCGCGTGCGTCGTGATACTTGACATCACCTGTTATAAAGCACTCGGCACCACATTTGTAGGCCGGGTAAACAAAACCGAATCCGGCACCCGTACACCATGCAATCTTTGATACAGTCGCATCCGGATCTCCAATTAGATGCACAAAATGCTTGCTAATTGAAAGTCTTTTGCATACATCATCTATTAGTCCCGATACCTTAATCGGCTTCACATTTCCAAGTCTGAATATCCCTTCCTCGGAATCGGACACCGTTATATCATCAGCACCGATTAACTCTCCGAAGGAGTCATTGTTTCCACCGACGAGATTATCAAAACTTGTATGCGCGGAAAAAACAGAAATCCTATTCTTAACTAGTTCCAAAGTGTATTTTCCGATTGTGTATTCAGGCGTGATATACGCATTTCCTCCGAAATAAAGAGGATGATGCGTCACTATTAAATTGGCCCCGAGCTTAATCGCCTCTTTGACTACATCAAAAGTTACTTCAAGAGCAACCAGTACCTTGGTGATTTCGTCATCGTCAAAGCTAATCTGAGGTCCGGAATTGTCCCACTCTTCAGCAAGCTCCGATGGACATATATTCCCTATTAAGTTCCAAATTTCCGTTGTTTTCATTATTTAACCTTTGATAAGAGATATTCAATTCTCTCGATTCTTTCCTTGCGGAATGCTATACCTTGTTCCGACGAGTCGCTTTTTTCCGCTCCGATACCTTCGGTTATTTTATTAAGTATTGCTTTTTCCTGTTCCAGACATTTTTCTAGGTATTCCTTTGCATATGGATTCTTGTCTGAAACTATCTCATCGGGGAACTCCCACTCGGCTTCAGAAAGAATAGGAATAGTTCCATGAGAGTCTTCCGTTGTGACAACCTTAAGTATTTCTGAGAATCTATGTCCCTCCGGAACGATGCGATAATCCATAATGGAAAATCCATGCGACACCAGATAACGCCTCAATGCTCCACTGTTATTCCTAGGTTGAAGAATGAGTTTCTTGAAGGAATGACTCTTTTCCAAATCCCAATCCAGAATATCAATCGTAAGGAGTCCGCCTATCCCTGCAAGAACAACCGCATCGACTTCTCCTGGGAGAAGAACCTCAAGTCCATCGCCTTCACGAAAATAAGCCTTCTGATCAGCAAGATATTCCGCACAGTTTTCCTTTGCCTTTGTAAGCGATCCTTTGCTAATATCGGCAAGAATAACAGAAGGAGATATTTCCTCCAGGAGGAGATGAATCGGAAGATAACCGTGGTCGGTTCCGATATCCGCCAAGGTTTCTCCATTATCAATCATATTTGCAATTGTAAGAAGTCTTTCGCTTAAGCCAATCATTATTCCAGATAATCCTTAAGTTTCTTGCTTCTACCCGGATGTCTGAGTTTTCTTAGAGCCTTTGCTTCTATTTGTCTAATTCTCTCACGTGTTACATCAAACTCTTTTCCGACTTCCTCAAGAGTTCTTGCTCTTCCGTCTTCTAGACCAAAGCGGAGCTTGAGAACCTTCTGTTCTCGGTCCGTAAGCTCATCGAGAACCTCCATCAGCTGTTCCTTTAGCATCGAGAATGCCGCTGCCTCGGCAGGTGCAGGGACCTGATCGTCCTCAATAAAATCTCCGAGGTGGCTATCTTCTTCTTCGCCGATAGGAGTCTCAAGTGAAACGGGTTCCTGCGCTATCTTCTGAATTTCTCTAACCTTATCTACGGTTATCCCCATTTCCTTTGCAATTTCTTCAGGTGTCGGTTCACGGCCATAGGTCTGGAGAAGCTGTCTGCTTACCCTTATTAGCTTGTTTATAGTTTCAACCATATGAACAGGAATTCTTATCGTCCTTGCTTGGTCCGCTATAGATCTGGTGATAGCCTGTCTAATCCACCATGTTGCATAGGTTGAGAACTTATACCCTTTTCGGTAATCAAATTTATCAACAGCCTTAATTAAGCCAAGATTTCCTTCTTGAATGAGGTCGAGGAAAAGCATTCCTCTGCCGACATACCTCTTGGCAATGCTTACTACTAATCTAAGATTAGCCTCGCAAAGTCTCCTCTTTGCCTCCTCATCGCCCTTCTCCATCTTCTTGGCAAGAGCAATTTCTTCATCTGCGGTGAGTAGCGGAACCTTACCTATTTCCTTTAGGTACATGCGTACAGGATCGTCAACCGCAACACCCTTCGGAACCGTTGCATCGACATCAATCTCGCCGTCCTTATCAAGAATTACTCCGTCCTCATCCGAGTCTTCTTCATCCTCGTCGGAAAGAAGAATATCAAAATCATCAGGATCGCCTTCTGTCTCAATTTCTATTTCTATATCCCTTGCAAGTAGGCCATCATAGATTTCATCGATGACATTCTTATCAAGCTCAACCATCTCAAGATAGTCGGAAAGATCCGAATATGACAGCTTGTTATCCTTATGTCTGGCTCTGATCTCAAGGCGCCTCAAGATTTCATTTCTGATTTGCTCCTGCGTGGCGTCCGGAGCAAATTCAAGAGGAGAATCGTCTATGGGTTCAAGCGGGACTTGAGACTTTTTGATATCTTTCTTTGTAGTCTTCTCTTCCTTCTTGAGTGCTTTCTTTACTTCCTTTTCACGCGCCTTCTTTACTTCCTTTTCACGCGCCTTCTTGGCTTCCTTTTTTACTATTTTTGTTTCTTTCTTTGATTCTTTCGAAGGAATCTTCGTGGTTTCTTTCTTTAGATCTTTCTTTACATCTTTCTTTACATCCTTCTTCGATACACTCTTCGCCGTCTTCTTGGTTTCCTTCTTTTCATCTTTCTTGAGAGTAGCGTTCTTGGTTAATTTCTTTTCGGGTTTCTTTTCTGCTTTCTTTGGAGTCTTCTTTTCCGCTTTTTTTACAACCTTCTTCGCGTCCTTCTTAACTTCCTTCTTGGAAGCTCCTTTGACTGACTTCTTTGGAGTGTCCTTCACAGACTTGGCCACGCTCTTTTTAGAAGCATAGCTCTTTACGGTCTTTTTAGAAGCAGAGTTCTTTATGGTCTTTTTGTCCGAAGATTTCTTTACAGAAGTCTTCTTGGCGGCAGCAGTCTTCTTGCCAGATGATTTTACATCTGCCTTCTTGGTTGCAGTCTTAACAGTTGTCTTCTTGCCGGGCGCCTTTGAAACCATCTTCTTAGCTTGCTTTTTATCTGCTGTTTTTACTGCAGGTTTCTTGGCCGGACTCTTTTTTGTGTCCGCCTTCTTTGCAAAAGTTTTTTTAGCCGCAGTCTTCTTGGTCTCAGCCTTCTTTGATGCCACCTTTGGCGTAGCCTTTTCCTGCGTTTTCTTAGCCGCGGGCTTAACTGATTTCTTGCTGGTTTTCTTTGCACCCGGCTTTTCTTGAGTCTTCTTGGCAGCAGGTTTTACACTCTTCTTTTCTATTTTCTTTGCCATCAGTTTGCGTCCCCTATCCTTTCTTTGTTTATAAGCTTCTGCAGTTCCATCTTGCGCTGCATGAGTTTCTCTATGTCATCCTCTTGGTAATCCTCGGTCTGGAGGATTTTGTCAATCATTGTCGATTCGTTTATAAGATTTCTAAGTTTGACTCTTCTTATACAATCCTTGAATACTTCTTCTTCGTCTCCGGATATAATCACCCGGTTTACCGTTTGAACAAGTACTCCTTTTTCTGGATCGTCGAGCATATCGATAACTCGGTTTATGTCGAGAGTGTCTTCGTTAGCAATATCACCCGCTATTGCATCAAATATATTCTTTGCAATATCTGTTGTAAAGATATCTGGATGTTCCTCGACCTTTCTGATATACCCCTCGTTCTTTGTGACGAGCCTAATTATATCCGCTTCTACGAGAGTTATCTTTTCTTTACTTTCTTCATCATCCTTTGGACTTCCTCGTCCGCTCCTTCCGAATGCAGTTTTTCCTATTCCCGACTTGTCATCCATCTGATCGAGGAGTGCCATCTTGGAAAGGTTGTAATCCTTTGATATCTTTTCGGCGTATACATCTCGCTCGGCAGGATCTAGTGTATTTAGCACTGAGCGAATCCTCTTTAAAGATTCAATTCTATCCCTATGGTCGTTCATATCAAGATCTCTAATTGCATACTCGATCTTATATTCACCGTAATCCTTGGCATTTGACACAAGATTAAGGAAGTTCTTCTTACCTTCTTTCCTGATATACTCATCCGGGTCCTTGCCATCGTTGACATGCATTATGCTTACATTGCAATCCTCAGCTTTCAGTATGTCCATCCCGCGAAGCGCAGCTTGAATTCCGGCATTGTCTGCATCGTATGAAAGAACAACATTGTTTGTGTATCTCTTTATCATTTTGGCCTGGGAATCTGTGAGAGCCGTTCCGAGGGAAGCGCTTACATTTTCAACGCCTGCTTGGTAAAGGCCTATTACATCCATATACCCCTCGACAAGTATAATGTAACCTTCTTTTGACACAGCGTTTCTTGAAAGATTTAGTCCATAGAGGTTGTTCTTCTTTTTGAATACTACACTTTCCGGAGAGTTTAAGTACTTCGGGTTGTCATCTTTGTCAATAGCCCTCCCGCCAAATCCTATCACTTTTCCGCTTGTGTTTATAATAGGAAACATTACTCTGTTTCGGAATTTGTCGTAGTATTTTCCTTTGCTCTCGGATACTAGCCCGAGGTCTATCATCAATTTTTCTTCATATCCGAGGGACCTAAGATGCTTGTAGAGACTATCCCATTCCTCGTCAGCATATCCTATTCCAAATTTCTTTAGAATCTCAGGTCTAATTCCGCGTTTCTTCATATAGGCATAGCCCTTGTTTGGACCTTCGGAAAAACTTTTGTAGAAGAATCTCGCGGCCTCCTGGTTAATTTTGAAGTATATGTCTAGGTTCTCTCCGCGACGTGAGGTCTCCTCCATCTGGATCCCGTAATCCTTAGCAAGTTTTTCCACGGCTTCGTTGAACTCTAAGTTGTAGAACTTTTTCACAAATTCAATAACGTCGCCTGAGGCATGACAACCAAAGCAGTAATACATCTGCATTTGCTCGTTAACGGAGAAAGAGGCAGTTTTTTCCTTATGAAAAGGACAAAGCCCGGTGTATCTCCCGCCTTTTCGCTGAAGGGTAACCGCGCGCCCTATAACATCCACGATATTCACTTGGTCCTTTAGATTGCTTATTGAATTCTGGGTAAATGACATAAAAAATACCGCCTTCACTACATATATTCTGCACAAATGCGGTATTTCCTCTTTTTTATTGTAAATATTTGATGATTCTATCCGAAAATCCGCCCATATACGTTAATTGCATATCTATCCGTCATGCTTGCCACAAAGTCCTTGACTACCTCAGCGATTCCGTCCCTGACTATATTCTTTTGGAAATCCTCAGGCATTTCATTCGGATTTTCACTGAAAAATGTATAGAGCGAGCAAATAACCTTCTCGACCATCATTAAGTCCTCTTCTTTTTTTACATTCTTGCTCCTATATATATTTCCAAACATGAAATCCCTTAGAAGATTTAGGCACTTCCAATGTTCATCATCCATTCTGATATGGTCATTTCCGTCGCTGGCATCAATTACGTTGTTAACCATATTGTCTATTCTCCTGGAGTGCCTCTCACCAAAGAGATTAAGCGCCTCAGAAGGAAAGTCATCAAGCGTAATAACTCCGCTTCTCAGTGCGTCATCTATATCATGGTTAATATATGCAATTCTGTCAGAGATTCGGACGACTTCTCCCTCCAGAGTACTTGGCATATCACTGCCTGAATGATTAAGAATACCATCTCTGACCTCGTAAGTAAGGTTCATACCTTCGCGTCCTTGACTCGATTCAAGAACATCCACAACTCTTAGGCTCTGCTCGTTGTGCCTGAATCCACCGGGGTGAATGCCGTTTAGTATAGATTCTCCGTTATGCCCAAAAGGAGTATGTCCAAGGTCATGTCCAAGCGCAATAGCCTCTGTCAAATCCTCATTGAGATTAAGTGCCCTCGTTATAGTCCTTGCAACCTGCGCAACTTCAAGCGTATGCGTAAGGCGCGTACGATAATGATCCCCTTCAGGAGAAAGAAATACCTGTGTCTTATGCATAAGACGCCTGAAGGCCTTTGAATGAATGATTCTGTCTCTGTCGCGCTGAAAATCGGTTCTTAAGCTGCAAGGTTCCTCGTCCAACCGTCTTCCCTTGGACTCTGCGGATTTAGCCGCAAGAGGCGAAAGCCTATACTCTCTTTTTTCAATATCCTCTCTAAGAAACATCTTATTTCCCCGTATGGCCGAAGCCACCTTCTCCTCGAGCGGTCTCATTGATTTCGTCAACGAGCTCTATCTCGGCTCTTATGACAGGAGCGATAACAACCTGCGCAATTCGCTCTCCGTCTTCTATTACAAAATCTTCTTTGCTCCAATTGATGAGTGGAACAAGCCATTCTCCGCGATAATCAGAATCAACGGTTCCGATTCCGTTTACAAGACCTATTCCGTTCTTTATCGCAAGGCCTGACCTTGCTCTTATCTGAGCTTCATAGCCCTCCGGTATCTCGACAAAATACCCAGTGGGAATGAGCGCTCTCTCTCCTGCCTTTAGGATAAATGGTCCATCAGGAAGATACGCGGAAATATCAAAGCCAGCAGACCCTTCTGTCGCATAGAAAGGCTTTCTTCCGCTCGTACTTATCATCTTTATATTCATGAAAGGTCTCCCAAATTGACAATATATTCACTGATTTCATAATCAGCTGCTGCAGAAACATCATAATCTCTGTTTTCTTTGCCAAGTCTCGAAATGCGATAATCGTAAATCGCATCACGCAGGGGTACAGTTTCCGACGTTGCAAGTTCGTTATTCACGATTTCACAGTTTGCTTTGAGCGAGAAATGTTCCTGAAAGCGCTCTATTTCATCCGCAAGCTTATTTAGTGCGCCATCCTCTTCTCTTCCGGAAGATTCGGAAAGCGCTATAAGATTTCTTTTCTCCGTCTCAAGAAGATTATATACATCTACATCTTCCGGCATATGTTCCATGATGTCGTAGAAATAGCTTTCAACAAGTTCGGAGAATACATGCATGTCAACATCCAAAAGCACCTGGTAGAGCGCATCCGAAGTTATATTTTCGTCAGATTCCAGGATTGCAGCGAGATTTTCGAAATACGTGAATTCATCACCGCTCTCTATATCTATTATTTCCATCAATTCTTCTTTAGTCATGGGCTTTTTATCCTTATCCAACAAGTATTAGATATCCAAATCCTCAAATCCTATCTGGAGAGTTTCTTTTTCTTGACCGAGAATCTTCTCTATCAGCGCAACAAAGGTTTCCGAAAGGTCGCTCGCATAGAACTCATCCTTTCCTTCTTTCTTTTCCGCCATCATCTCACGCTGAGTAAGTTCCATCTCAACCGCTTTTGCTACCTCTTTGGAGGAACTGAATATTTCAAGTCCCGGATATAGCTTATTGATACTCTTTTTGATTAATGGATAATGTGTACAGCCAAGAACCAGAGTGCCAATATTATTCTCTTTGATAAAATCATCGAGATAGTATTTGACCGTCATATCCATTATCTCATGTTCGATAATGCCTTCTTCTATCAAAGGAACGAGCGCCGGACAAGCCTTGGAAAATACGTTTACATCCGTCCTCATTTCTTCTATCCTTTTCTGATATACACCCGCGTTTACCGTACCTCTCGTTGCTATGATTCCAATATTTGCATCCTTCTTTACAATCTTGGATACTTCCTTTGCTGTTGGTGTGATGCAACCGATTATCGGAATATCAGGATATTTTTCGCGTAGTTTCGGAACAGCAACAGAGCTTACGGTATTACATGCAATCACTATCATCTTCACATTTTTCTTAACCAGAAAGTCTGCAATCTGCATGCTAAACGCTTGAATTGTATCGGGAGATTTTGATCCATAAGGCGTCCTTGCGGTATCCCCATAGAAAATGATTCTCTCTTCAGGCAGCATCTTCATTATGTATGGAATGCTCGTGACGCCACCAATTCCCGAATCAAAAAAACCTATAGGCCTATTATCCATTATATTCAATCCTTTCGATATATATGCTATACTATCCATGTATTATACTATATCGGAGGACCTATGTCTCATAAATTTCTTATACATTCAAACAATACACCCTCATCCAAGTCCACTGAGGAATTCCTTAGACAGAAGCTAGAAATGGCGGGAATTCCGGTGTCTGACGCCCTGGAGGACGATGTCGATTTGATCATTTGCATAGGCGGCGACGGCGCACTGCTTAGGGCTGTCCACGACTATGATTTCCCAACGATTCCTTTTATGGGAATAAACACAGGCCACCTTGGATTTTTTCAGGAGATTGCGCCCGATGAACTCGATATGTTCATAGAGGATTATCTTGAGGAAGAATTCTCCATACAACCAATGATGACTATTAAAGCCATCGTAGAACATGACGATACAAGAGATGAATTCACCGCCCTAAACGAAGTTGCCGTAAAGAGCAACGGGAACCACACTGTTCACCTGGATATTTCTATAGGCGGCGGTCTCATCGAGAGTTTCAGCGGAGACGGTGTCCTTATATCCACTCCTGCAGGTTCCACAGCATATAATTATTCTCTTAGAGGAAGCATAGTTGACCCAAGGCTTGAGCTTCTCCAGGTTACTCCTATAGCGCCTATGAACAGCACCGCGTATAGATCCTTCACATCCAGCATCCTTCTACCTCCGGACCTCTCTCTCGGAATAGTTCCCGGGGTGTCCGAAAGCATATGTACGCTTCTCGTAACTCATGACAGTTTTAGCGAAGAGTATGAGAACGTAAGTAAGATTGAGGTTAAGCTGTCAGATCAAAAAGTAAACCTCCTTCGTTTCGGAAATTACGATTTCTGGAGCAAGGTAAAAGAAAAGTTCTTATAGTATCAATGGAAAAACTGTCTTTCATCGTAAGTGCCGAAGAAGCGGGCTCTCAGGCAAAAAAACTCATTCGCAGTAAGTTCCGCCTTTCCTCTCGCATGATGACAAAAATTAAATATGGCGACCTTATTAGCGTTAACGGGGAGAATCAGCCCGGATATTTTGTTCTTTCCGAAGGAGACAATGTAATAGTATCTATCCCTGACGAGAAGAGCCAATTCACACCCGAAGATATTCCAATCTCTCCTCTCTACGAGGACGATGATTTTTTGATTATTAACAAGCAAGCAGGAATTACCGTCCATCCTACCAAAGGGCATCCCGACCACACGATGGCAAACGGAATAATGAAATATATGATTGATACCAATCAATCGTTCAAGGTTAGATTTGTCAACCGCTTGGATATGGATACAAGCGGAGTTTTGGTGGTAGCAAAGAATTCAATGGTTCAGGCCGATCTAAACCGACAGATGATGGACGGAAGGACAACAAAGGAATACCTGGCAATAGTTTCAGGGAATGTTGCTGAGGATCATTTTACCATCGATTTACCTATTGGTGACCCAGAGCCGGGCAGCA
>JAGAFN010000057.1 GCA_017612585.1 Bacillota bacterium
AAATAAAGATAGTGAAATAACGCTTCTTATAGATAAAAATAAAGCGACAATATACTTAGATAATACTAAAATTTCTACCCGTTTGATTGCAGGAGATTTTGTTAAGTATAGAGAAATAATTCCAAAAGAATCTAAAACAGAAGTAACCATCAATAAGAAATATCTAAACGAAGCGATAGAAAGAGTTTCAATTCTTTCTGAAGGAAAAAATAATCTCATTAAAATGTCAATTAAAGATAGCGTGATGACTATAACATCAAAATCCGAAGAGGGCGGCGCTATGGAAGACGTATTAATTCATAAGTCCGGCGATGATTTAGATATAGGATTCAATTCAAGATTTTTAATGAATATCATGCGCGTCATCGATGACGAAGAAATTAAAATGCAGTTCAATACGAGCCTCTCCCCATGCATGATTAAACCGCTCGACGGAAGCGCTTACGAATACCTAATTCTACCTGTTAGAATTTCGAATATGTAATTAGTTTGTGAAAATACTCCTTATTATTATTTTGGACTTCCACAGCGCCGGTACTTAGCGATTTGCAAGTCGAGGAACTGGTTCCGATGACGTAGCAAGAGCTTAGTACCGCTGCGCGAGGATAAAGCGCGAGCGGTCCAAAATAATAGTGAAGAGTATTTTTTATAGTAATATGTTTATTAGAAATATAGAACTTAAAAACTTTAGAAATTATGAATCGCTAACGCTTGACTTCGACGAGCGCATCAATCTTATACTGGGAGATAATGCGCAAGGAAAAACAAATCTCGTCGAAGCTATTTATGTATCGTCTTTTGGAAAATCTTTTAGAACGAGCAGCGATTATAAGTTGATAAAGTTTGGCGAGAAAGAAGCCTTCGTAAAAGTCGAAGCCGCGCGCGAGGATTTTAATACTGAAGTTGAAATCACGATCAAAGCAAAAGGAGGTTTTCAAACAGAAGAAAAAAATATTATTCCAACGCAAAAGGCTTTTAACACGCAGAAGTTCGTTAGAAAAGATAAAAAGAATATAACCAAAACTGCGGATTTATTAAGCAATATTCTCATAGTCGTTTTTTCTCCGGAAGATTTGAAGATAGTAAAGGACGAACCGGAGAAGAGAAGAAAGTTTATAAACCGCGAACTCTGCCAAATCTCGCTTTCTTACTTAGATAACCTTAGTAATTACAAGAAGGCACTTCTCCAGCGAAACACATATCTAAAAGAATCTTCAATCAATCCCGACCTTCTCGATATCTGGGATATCCAGCTTGCTAAATACGGTGCGGCTATAATTAAACTGCGAGAGAAATACATAGAGAAGATAGCCAGGTTCAGCGCAGAAATTCATAATGGCATAACCGGAGGCGAAGAAAAACTCGAGATAAAATACGATCCTAATTTAAGTATACAACCAACAGTGGAAGACCAAGAAGCGAGATTCTATGAAGCTCTTAAAATGTCATTTGATAGCGATCTAAGAAACAGAAGCACACAGGTCGGACCTCATAGGGATGATATTGCATTCTTTGTTAATGGAGTGGATATGCGTGCTTTTGGTTCCCAAGGTCAGCAGAGAACTTGCGCACTCTCATTAAAATTAGCGGAACTTTCCCTTATCAAAGAAGACACAGGGGAAAATCCCATACTCATCCTTGACGATGTCATGAGCGAGCTCGATCAAAAACGTCAGGAATATCTCATAGAAACACTCAGCGAAAACCAACTCTTCATAACAACGACCGATTTAGACAGCAGCCTCCTTGCCAAACTAAAGGATGCACGCGTCTTCCATGTAACCGCAGGATGCATCAGCGAGTAGAGGGAAACCTAAATTAGCGAGTAGCCGTCGGCCGCGCCAGCAAGACAGATCGAAGAATTTGACAGGAAAACGCTTTCGAGTCACATAAGAGAAAATAGACCTTCCAAAAAATGTTAAAAAACCATAGGTCATAACCAAGAACTATAAGCGCGTTTTAATGGGGAAAATTTCCCCATAGAGCGCGTTTTTCTTTATTTTTTCAAAAAACTAAAAAATATTATAAAAACTTGTAAAATCGAAGATTTAATGGTACAATATCTAGCGGTGGCATTTACGGTCGCACACATTATATAAAACGTTGAAAAATGCCAGTTTTTAGGGGGTATAATCCGGGATAAATTTCACGGAAGGTAAAAAACAAAAAAAGCACAGAAAGAAAGGAAAGTAGTCTTTTCTTAGGTTCGTTTTGCCTTTAATGCCTAAAAACCGCCAAAAACCAATAAAAAAGTCAATTATTGCAGGCGCCAATCAAGGCGCAACCAAGTCACATACAAAAAAGGAGTAAACATGGCAGCAGATAAGAAAGTCACAAATAGCTACGATGCTGCGCAAATACAGGTTCTCGAAGGTCTTGAACCTGTGCGTAAGAGCCCCGGTATGTATATCGGCTCGACGGGCCCGAGCGGTCTTCACCACTTAGTCTACGAAATCGTGGATAACTCGGTTGACGAAGCCCTTGCCGGCTACTGCAAGCAGATCAAAGTGGTAATCAACGCCGACGGTGCAATCACCGTAGAGGACGACGGACGTGGTATGCCTGTAGATATCAACGAAGAATACGGAATGTCCGGCGTTGAGATTATTCACACCAAGCTAAATGCCGGCGGCAAATTCGGTGGCGGCGGCTACAAGGTATCCGGCGGTCTCCACGGCGTGGGCGCATCCGTTGTAAACGCTCTCTCCAAGAAGATGGTCGTAGAGGTAAAGAGAAACGGAAACCTCTATCGCCAGGAATACGTAAGAGGTGAAGCCCAGGCTCCGCTCGCGGTTGTTGACGAAGCTCGCGGCACCGGAACCAAGACGACCTTCTGGCCGGATCCGGATATCTTTGAGGATACAAACTACGATTACGGAACGCTCCAGCACAGGCTCCGCGAGATGGCTTTCCTTAACCGCGGCCTCAAGATTTCAATCGCAGACGAGCGCGAAGGCAAGAAAAAGAAAGAAACATTCTTCTTTGAGGGAGGACTCTCAGAGTACGTTCAATATCTCAACAAGAGCAAAGAGCCCATCCACGCTGACGTCATTCACTTTGAGGCTTCCAGAAAAGACAATATGGAAGTAGAGGTTGCGATGCAGTATACGGACGCGTATAACGAACTCGTCCTGACCTACGCAAACAACATCAACACCATCGAGGGCGGTACCCACCTCGCAGGATTCCGCGCAGCCGTAACGAGAGTCATAAACGACTACGCGAGAAAGAACAAATTCCTTAAGGATAACGATGCTGCTCTCTCCGGTGAAGACGTAAGAGAAGGCTTAACCGCAATCGTCTCCGTAAAACTAGAGCGTCCGCAGTTCGAATCGCAGACCAAAATCAAGCTCGGAACGAGCGAGGTTAGAGGCTTTGTTGAATCCGCAACCAATGACAATCTCACGGCCTATCTTGAGGAGCATCCAAAGGAAGCCAAGCAGATTATAGAAAAATGCGTGCAGGCAGCTCGCGCAAGAGAAGCGGCGCGTAAAGCGAGAGACACAATCCGTCGTAAAGATGCGCTCGGCGGAGGATCACTCCCAGGAAAACTCGCGGACTGCTCGGAAAAGGATCCCGCACTTTCGGAAATCTTCCTCGTAGAGGGTGACTCCGCAGGCGGCTCCGCCAAGCAAGGAAGGGACAGAACCCGTCAGGCGGTTCTCCCTCTCCGCGGTAAAATCCTAAACGTAGAAAAAGCGAGACTCGACAAGATTCTTAACTCCGACGAAATCAAAAATATGATCACCGCATTCGGCTGCGGCGTCGGCGAAGAATTTGACGAGAGCAAACTCCGCTATCACAAGATAATAATCATGACGGATGCGGACGTCGACGGCGCGCACATAAGAACGCTCCTCCTCACCTTCTTCTTCCGTCACATGACGCCACTCATCGAAGGCGGCTACGTCTATGCGGCCAAACCGCCGCTATTCATGACCAAGCAGGGCAAGGAAGTTTACTACACTTATTCCGAACCCGAGCAGGACAGACTCCTCGAGGAGCTCGGAAAGAAAGCCGGAAAAATCGACATCCAGCGCTACAAAGGTCTCGGCGAGATGGACTTCCAACAGCTCTGGGAAACCACAATGGACTTTAACAACAGAACGCTCATCCAGATAACCATGGAAGACGCCGCCCTCGCGGACGAAGTCTTCTCAATCCTGATGGGCGACAAAGTTCCGCCGCGCAAGGCCTTCATAGAAGAGAACGCCAAGCTTGCGGAAATAGATATTTAAGGAAAGGAGGAGCATAGATGGCAAATTTGATAGAAGACAGAAAGCTAGAGCAGCACGAAATATCAACCGAAATGAAGAAGTCCTATATCGACTACGCCATGAGCGTAATCGTTGGACGTGCTCTTCCTGACGTAAGGGACGGACTTAAGCCCGTACATAGACGTATCATCTACGGCATGGGCCACCTCGGCGTGACGCCAGACAAGCCGCATAAGAAATCCGCGCGTATCGTCGGCGAAGTAATGGGTAAATACCACCCGCACGGCGACGGCTCCATCTACGATGCGATGGTAAGAATGGCGCAGGACTTCTCCATGAGATATATGCTAGTCGACGGACACGGAAACTTTGGTTCCATCGACGGAGACGGCGCTGCCGCATCCCGTTATACGGAAGCAAGGATGACGCATTATGCGCTCGAGATGCTAAGAGACATCGATAAAGACACCGTCGACTTTAGACCGAACTTTGACGGAGAAGAAGTCGAGCCGGAAGTCCTTCCGAGCCGCTTCCCTAACCTACTCGTAAACGGATCGAACGGTATCGCGGTCGGTATGGCGACATCGATTCCTCCGCATAATTTAAGCGAAGTAATCGACGCGACCGTCATGATGATTGACGAGCCGGATAGCTCAGTCGATGACCTCATGAAAGCCGTCAAAGGCCCCGATTTTCCAACGGGTGCACAGATTCTCGGAAAATCCGGAATCAAAGACGCATACAAGACCGGCCAGGGAAAAATCCAGGTTCGTTCAATCTGCGAAATCGAGGAAACCAAGGGCGGAAAGACGCAGATCGTCGTAACGGAAATTCCGTATATGGTAAACAAAGCCCGCCTCATCGAAAAAATGGCGGAGCTCGTAAAGGACAAGAAGGTCGACGGAGTCGCAGCGATTAGAGATGAGTCAAACCGCGAAGGAATCCGTATCGTAATCGAACTCAAGCGCGACGCAAATCCGCAGATAACGCTGAACAGATTCTATAAGCACACCCAGCTTCAGGACAGCTTCAGCATGATCATGCTCGCGCTCGTCGACGGACGTCCAAAACTTCTTTCGCTCAAAGACTTCCTCACGGAATACATCAAATTCCAGAAAGAAGTAGTAACTCGCCGCACCAAATTTGACATCGGAAAGGCCGAAGCGAGAGCGCATATCCTGGAAGGTCTCCGAATCGCCCTAGATAACATTGACGAAGTCATCAAGACGATCAGAGAATCATACGACGACGCCAAAGTTCAGTTAATGCGTAAGTTCGGACTTTCAGACATCCAGGCGCAGGCAATTCTCGACATGCAGCTCCGTAGGCTCCAAGGTCTCGAGCGCGAGAAGATCGAAAAAGAATATAAGGAACTCATGGATAAGATCGCTTATTGGAAGTCCCTCTTAGCTGACGAGAAACTTCTCATGGGCGTAATCAAAGATGAGCTTCTCGAAATCAAAAAGAAATACGGCGACAAGCGCCGTACCAAGATTGCTCGTGACGAAGCCGAGCTCGATGAAGAGGATCTCGTTGAGGATGAAAACGTAGCAGTTACCCTCACCCACCTTGGATACATCAAGCGCGTTCCGGCCGACGTCTATAAGGCACAGCGCCGCGGCGGCAAGGGTATCATGGGAATCACGACGAGAGAAAATGACTTTGTTAAGGATCTCGTCATGACGTCCACGCACGACTATCTCATGTTCTTCACCAACACCGGAAAAGCGCATAAAATCAAGGCCTACGAGATTCCTGAAGCGAGCCGTACCGCCAAGGGAACGCCGGCGATTAACTTCTTGCACCTCCTGCAGCGCGAGAGAATCACCGCAGTAATTCCGGTCAAGCAGGACGCGTTCAAAGAAGATAAATATTTAATCGCCGTAACCAAAGAAGGCCATATCAAGAAGACCGCAATGAGCGAGTTCGACACCAAGCGTTCGACCGGACTCATCGCAATTAGTCTTCGTGACAGCGACGAGCTTATCGGCATCAAAGAGAGCACCGGAAACAATATCATCATAATCGTAACCAAGAAAGGTAAGTGCATCAGCTTCTCCGAGAAGGATGTAAGACCGATGGGAAGATCAGCAGGCGGCGTCCGCGCAATCAAGCTCGAGCACGATGACGAAGTCGTTTCCATGGAACTCGTGCTTCCAGGCCAGCAGCTCATGGTCGTAACCGAGAACGGCTACGGCAAGCGCACACCTGTCGAAGACTATAAGATTCAGGCTCGCGGCGGCAAAGGCCTCCTCACCTACGACAAAGCCAAATTCAAGAAGACCGGAAACCTAATCGGCGCCATGGTAGTAGATAGCGACGACGAAGTCTTCCTCATTAACTCCGAAGGCATCATAATCAGAACCCGCGCAGGCGAAGTTTCAATCCTTGGCCGCGCAACCCAGGGCGTCAAGATAATGAAAGTCGAAGGCGAAACCAAGATCGTCGCCATGGCCAAAGCCATCAAGGAAGACGACGAAGAAGAGGCCGCGGGCTCCGGCAAGGGCTCGGCCAAAGGCTCCGGCAAAGACGAGAAGGCGAAGAAGAAATAGCGCAAAGCATTAATGGGCCCATGCAGAGTTCCTGTCACGGGTCCTCGAGACGGGCAATTGCCAAGTCAAACAAATTGAGCTTTTGGGAGTGTAAATAACACCCTTCGGGGATTTACACTCCAACAAAAGCTCTTCTTTGTTTTCCCGCAATTGCAATCCGTCTCTGCGGAAATGTTCCAGGAACCTACATCAGCCCATTTTTTTGCCTTGTCCCACACTCAAAGACCTTCGGGAGTTTGGATAAACTCGCCCTTTCGGGCTCAGACAGTACCCAAACTCCAACGAAGGTCTATTTTCGTGTCTTTGAGTGATTGTAACAGCTCCTCATGAAGACCATATCAGAACATCTCGTTCTCGCCATCGCCATCGCTTTCCCTTTTTTGTTTTCACTCAATTGCAGTCCGCCCCTCCCGGCACCGTCATATCTGTGGCAGGCGGCAAAAAAGCGCCCGTGCCACGTGGAAACGCCAAAAAACAAGCCCCTGCCACAGCGCCGCGTCGCCATGGCCCATTTGTTGCAGGCGCACGTCATTGCGCCGGCGGACATGTGGTATAATACTTTTATCGGAGGACATTATGGACAATCTAAAATTCACAATTCCGGGAAAGCCGGAGTATATGACCATGATTAGGCTTGCGACGAGCTCGATTGCGTCGGAGGCGGGTTTTGATTTGGATGCGACGGAGGACATCAAAGCTGCTGTGACGGAGGCCTGCAAGACGGTGAGCTGCCACGGGAACGAGGGCTTTAGCGACAAATATGAAATCGAATTTGCCGTAGACCCCGGAACCATTGAAATTACAGTGATTGACGCCTGCGAGAAGCACGCTCTCGAGAAGATGAGCGAGCACTGCGCCAACTGCCCGCAGGAGAACGACATCAGCATGGTAATGCTTAGGTCCCTCATGAACTGCGTCAAAGTCGGCCAGGACGAAGAAGGCCACAAATTCATCAACATGGTGAAACGCGCATGATTGGCTACTAGCTGTCGGCGCGATCAGCACGTACGGCTGGCACAACCGGCTACTAACCACCGGCACGACAAGCACATCAGACACCGCGACACACCAAAGAAAGAATAGCATGACAGACAAGGAACTCCTCCAGGAACTCTTTAGGGAGTACCGGGACAACCCTACAACAGAAAAGAGAAACGAACTTGTAGAGAAAAATCTCTATATGGTCGAGATTCTCATCAAAAAATATCTCGGAAAGGGCGTGGAATACGACGATCTCTATCAGGTCGGCGCCATGGCCCTTGTTTCCGCTGTAGATAGATTTGACCCCGAAAAAGGCTTTGAATTCAGCACTTTTGCGACACCGACCATCCTCGGCGAAATAAAAAAATATTTCCGTGACAAGCAGTGGAGCCTAAAAGTTCCCCGCCGCCTCAAGGAAATCGCGGCCAAAGTCCAGGAAGCCAAAGAAGACCTCGCAAGCAAGCTTTCGCGCCAGCCTACCGTCAAAGAAATCGCGGAAGCGACCGGAATCGACGAGGAGCAGATCCTCGAGGCGCTCGATAGCGCCAAGGCATATGACACGTATTCTTTGGACAAACCCTTCGATGATAGCGACGGTGATGGCGACGCAATCCTTGAAAAATATACGGGTTTCGACGACGTCGGTTACGATCGAGTCGAGCTCATGGAAATCATAAACAAGGTCGTCTCCGAAATGAAAGATCAGGATCGCAAGATTTTCACGGAGCGATTCCTGAATGACCGCTCACAGGCCGACATCGCCAAAGAGCTCGGCGTCTCCCAGATGACAGTCTCCCGCGCAGAAAAAGCCATGGTGGGGAGGTTCCGCTCCGAGCTCATGCGCGGATAGTTTATGCATAAAAAGGCATGGCAAGCAAGTTCCGCTCCGAGCTCATGCGCGGATAAAAAGCGCGTATTTTCTAGTGTCTAGACACCCTAGAACCCATAAAAAACCACTATATATTGGCCGTTTCACCGACTTTGCCCACAACGAGCTCATTCGAAAGTACGATTTTCTCAAAAAATAGCACTTTTTTCACGCAAAACTATTGAAATTGCAAGAAATATCAATATAATGAAAAATAGTAACGGTGTAGGAACAGATTCTCCTCGATGCGCAGGGAGAAGAGTGTGTTTCTTTATTGGTGTCATTGGATTAGGGGCACTGGAGTTGCGCATGTGAAAGTTACCCTACTTCGGAACTAATGTCTTAGTCAAAAAGTCCGATTAAAAAAGGGGTAAAAACGGGAAAATAAACTAGGATGAAGAAAGCCAAGAAGTCATTAATCTTACTACTCTGCATGCTGGTGGCAATCAGCAATTTAAATGTGTCTTTTGTTATAGCTTTAGACAGCGGTTCCCCTGCAGAGAGTCCCGAAGATAATGAGCAAAATATAAATAGCGAAGAAAACCAAGACCCGGCGGAGAGCGCAGAGGGTCCTCTTGCCGTGCCCGAAGAAATAACAGAAACGGAAACTCAAACGGAAGTTGATACTCCTGCGGAAGAAGAGACTCCAACCGAACCGGAAGAGCCAGCAGAGACTGAAACACCAACTGAGCCGGAGACTCCGACAGAACCGGAGACTCCGACAGAACCGGAGACTCCGACAGAACCGGAGACTCCGACAGAACCGGAAACACCAACCGAGCCGGAGACTCCGACAGAACCGGAATATCCGACAGAACCGGAAACTCCGACAGAACCGGAGTATCCGACAGAGCCGGAAACACCAACCGAGCCGGAATATCCGACAGAGCCGGAATATCCGACAGAGCCGGAATATCCGACAGAACAGGAAACTCCGACCGAGCCGGAAGAATCGACCGAACCGGAAATTCCAACCGAGCCGGAAGAACCAACAGAACCGGAAACACCAACAGAGCCGGAAACACCGACCGAGCCGGAAACCTCAACAGATGGGCCAACGGAAAAGCCGACAGAAGAGCCAACAGAAGAACCGACGGCACAGCCGGCAGAACCAACAGATGAGAACACACAGTACGAGGGTCAGACCAAGCCTATAGGCGATTCAACCAAACCGTCAGACAATGCAGAAAAAGAAGAACCTGCAGAGACTCCGCATGAGGACGAACCTGACGTTCATACCAATATGGATCCTGAGAAGGAACCTGACCAAGACCCTGAAGTCGACCAAGAAGCAGAGACAGCAGCGGCCTATGTTCCTTTGATCAAATATTACGATGGTGACATCGGAACCACTTTGCTCTATCCCCTGCCCTACAAGGCATGGACGAGCAGTGCGTTTGCGGCAATAGACGAGATGCATCCTGACGGACATAACGGATTAGACCTTGCCATTTCCACAGGAACCCCTATCCTAGCCGCAGAAGCAGGAACCGTAACCAAGGCTGAATACTACGGCGGCTACGGCAACTGTGTATTTATCGATCACGGAGATGGTCTCGAGACCAGATACGGCCACATGAGCGAAATCAACGTTCAGGCCGGAGACACCGTCAAGCGCGGACAGCAAATCGGTCGCGTGGGTTCCACCGGCCGCTCAACAGGCCCTCACCTACACTTTGAGGTAATCTATAACGGTCAGTACGCAGACCCGGCACCTTATATAGTAGAAAGATGCAAGGCCGGATCCCAGACCGTAACAGTTGACGGTATCGAAATAACTGTAGAAGTAGAAGCGGGCGCATTCCCAGTGGGCTGGCAGCTCGTTGCCAAGCGTGCATCCAAATTAGAAAAAATCAAAGCAGAAAAAGCAATCAACGCCAAACGCCAAGAAGAAGTCAACGTCGTAAAATCATATACCTTTGACATCAAAATATTAGACGCAGACGGAAACGAAGTTGAGCCGGCAATTCCGGTCAAAGTCTCCTTCAGCGCCGAAGAGTTGGCGTGCGAGAATCTAGACACAAGCGTTTATCACATCCATGAAGAAACATTAAACAACAAAGCGCCGACGAGCTTAACTCCAACAGAACTCGAAGTAGTAGAAGAAACCACAGAAACAGTAACCGTAGAAACCGACGGCTTCTCTTACTATACTGTGGAATTTACCTATGGGGAATTGCAGTATGTGCTGGGCGGTGATTCTGAGATTCCTCTCGCAACTATCCTCGAAAAGATAGGCCTGGTTGGAGAAGTGAGTGATGTCAAGGTAAGCAATGAGGCATTGTTTACAGCCATAAAAAAGGTAGCAGAAGGAAAGGAACAGTGGATTGTTAAATCCCTCAAAGCCTTCACAAGCCTCGAGTGGATGAAAGTCACCATCGACGGCATCGTCTATGAGATCGTGGTAACGGATAAAGTTGGAGGAATCGATAACGATTCCGTTGTCGGAGCAGGCACAGGTATTACCCAGAGTGGTACAGTGGCTGATTTCGCAAAGGGCATGGACATCCCAACTATTTCGATAGATTACACAAAAATACAAGGGAAGCCCAGCAAATACAAGATAGGAACTAGGACAGGTTGGATTAATTATCCAACCAGTAATGGTAGTACAGGACAAGGCGGTACTGACCAATTCCAGTTATCTGCGGTAACGTCAGGAAGCAACGCAAATCAACAAGGGGCATACCTAGACTCTATTAGAACAAGAGCACAGGGCTATGGCTTCGATTGGAATTCTTTCTTAGCTGCAGGTACAGGATCATGGGACTATTCCTATCAGATTCGTTATAACGATGCGGCCGTAGACGTAAATGGTAATACGTATGATGTTATCGTGAAATACGACGCGATTTCTTTATATATGCAAACTGGCGCATCAGGAACCAATCAGAACCTGACTGTTGCCAACTTCACCAGCGGCCCCAATGTGCGCGCCACCTCAACGAGCGACGGCGCCAATAATCGTTACGGACTAAAAACAAATGTTACCGTATCTATTGTGGATGGTGGAAGCAGCCACACGGATGAAACGGCTGTATCAGGGACATTCATCTATTCTGTCTCGGGTCTAGACCAGGGCAGAGAGCAGGAATTTGCCAGTGGCACTACTTCTGGTTATTACAAAATTAATTCAGCAGGTGATTACGTCACGGCAAATGAAACAAATATCGACAATGTTTTTGCAAACAGAACGGATGTACTTAGCAAGAGTAGCGGCAACTACAACTTCTCTGAATCCGTTGAGACACCAACAGGCCTGTCTGGAGATATCTATATCCCCGGCAAGTCTGACTATGGCGTATTTATTGACGATAATGGCAGGTTTGTTGCTACTCCTTACTCTTCCGGAGACAGCACAGACCATAGTTCCTTTATTTACGGTTTTGCTTCACTTGGTAATGCGAGCGGGGTAACAACCACCGCATACAGCTCCAGCTACAAGGGGGACCACGACACCAGCAACCCGAATACAGACAGGGCAAGAGATATATATTTCTTGCAGTCAGGGGCTTCGCACAAGTCCACATCTTCTTCAGGTGAAAACGGAAAAGTCGCCCTCTGGAACAACGGTAAGGTTGACGGAACCGGAACGCAGCTGTACGAAACTGCCGATTCTAGAACCGTTGACATTCCTAATGGCAAGGAAATCACCTATAAGCTAATTCCGGATGCCGGGTATGTACTGAAAACAGTTGATGCTTCAGGCGGAACATTGAATAACGGGCCAGATAACGACGGTGACGGCAACCCGGATTACTATACATATACTTATCCAGGCACGGTTACCACGAACCAGACGCTGTCAGTTACATGGAAGAAAGCACCAACGACGTATGCTGAGTGCAACGACTGCAAAAACACAGAAGCTTGCAACGATTGCTTTAATGGACTCAATAAAAATGACCTGGATGGCTATGAGAAAGAAGCCAATGGCATTTATCGAGGCGGCTTGGCATATAGCGCCACAGGCAATCCAAACTCAAACAAACCGGCGGAGCAGTACCTTGCGGAAGATGGGCAACCGGATTCGTTCACATCCCTGCTTCCTTATGCAACTATCTTTATTGATCCGGATAAGATTAAGTATCAAGAGGATGTTGCCGGGAGCGGCAAGACATCTGTCGACATTCCTTCAGGATCTCCGTTTACAACATTTAAAAAGGACAATAAAACGCAGATTGCCTATAACGGCGGTACAAAGGCATACCTGAAGGATGTTGGTGCTCTCAACAGCGTGAACTTTACCAACTTTAATAAGGGTGACAAGATTAATCTTGCTACGACTACCGATTTTATGAATCTTGGCCCAACCGATATCATTTATTCAGAGCATAACAACGGACAGAGTCTGGCAGGCGGCTGGACTACAGTTGTAGATGGGCAAAACATCGTTAAAAACCCAACCAGTGGAGGCTATCTCTATAAGATTAAATATGAGGACGCTGCTATTCTTCCAGACGGAACAAGGGGAGATGTCATCCTGACAGTTAATCAGATTACGCTTGAGACTGCGACGGATGTGGATGCGGGCAAAAAGATTAACGTTCAGAATGCAACGCAATTCCGTCTTTACTTTGATGATGACCAAAAAGGCATACCGGGTGACAGGCAAAGCTTCAACGCAATGGGCACTCATATCGACTGGGACCTTCATATTGAGTATAAGGACGGAACGGTAGCAGAAGGCGTGGTTGCTTACGGCGCAAGGGATATGGACCTTATCAGCTCGCAAACTCACTGGGGTCGCGTATGGAATGACCCGAATGAAAACTACGCTGAGGGCATGTATGTTGTGAATGGTGCAGTGGCTTATGCTGTGACTCCGGAGTATTCGTTTACTCCTACATATCCGCATCCACATGGAGCTCCTAATATGGATGCGACTAGTGTAAGCGACGGTTGGGCCTGGGGAGACACTCCGGGCATCGTCGTTGGTGCAAGCACGGGAGTTACGGCAAACGGCATAGGCGTACGCTCAGATGGTGTTTGGAATGCGCGTAATGTGAATGGTGAATTCATACGTCCGAGCACAGGTGGTACTGGAACAACCGGTGCCGGATCTTGGATTAAAACTGCATCTGAAAGGGACGCAGCACTTGCAACAACAACGATAACCGTAGGTGGTAATACATATAGTGTCCCAAAACTCTTTGTGAGTAATCAATATATTTACCAGAGGGCTGACGCGCAGACTTACGACACCGGCTTCGCAACACTTTTGGATGCCAGTGGTGCAAGCATGCGCTGGACAGGGTCTTCTGCTCATGCAGGAAGGTTTGGAGGCTGGGATAACCAGGTTGACACCAATATTTTCGATGAGACAGGCTTCACTTATCTTACTCAGTCACACGGCACGGGCGGCGGTATCCAGCTGGAGGCTTACGACATTTCCAAAAACTGTGAATCATACTTTATTGAAGGTACTGCGGTGTTTGGTATCGACGCTACGGCAAAGGTTACCATCATTCCGGAAGACGGCCATCGCGTTAAAGGCTTCTATATCGACAACAACTACGTAGCGATAGATGAAGAAAACAACACGATCTCCATCGACGGAGGAGCCCCTGTTGCCTTAGGAACTCCAAACACCCTTCCTATCCAAGATTCCCAGGGAAGGAATCTTAAGTTCACGGTAACTCGCGATACGGACGGCACTTATGACGTTTTATTTGAAAACGTGAAGAGGGGTCTCAATGTTCACGCCGACTTCGAGACCGACTACTACTTCCAGAAGATCTGGGAAGGCGGCGCTGCAAACGAACAGGCCATACCTGATGAACTCTATATTAAGGCCGTGCCGTACATTACCAAGCCGGACAGCGTAACGATTAACAATCAGAAGTACGAAATTAAGACGCAACTTAATACTACGACTGGTGAAATAGAAACTGTATTCACAGGTGTGAACGACGGAGTGCCAATTGTCTTGAACGAGGATACCAGCTCACTGCCATACACCAGTACATCGAAGCATCCTGCGAAGACGTATCCGCAGCTAACAATCGGCTCGGACACCTATGTAATGATGGGCAACGAGCTTTACAAGACCAAGATTGAGAATGGGAAGCTGGTAGTTGACGAAACAACCCTCTCGCCTATTATTGTGCGATTTGAACGCTACGAGGACGACAGTTACATCCACGAGACCGAATTTATAATCAAGAAGGAAAAAGCAATTCCCGGTGACGATATTATCGACAAGAAGGAAAGCGGCGGTGATGTTATCTGGCGTATTAAATACCCTGATGCTGGCGTTGATTGGGACAACGACGGAAGCTTAAGCGGTGCGGACGACTGGGCGGCGCTTCCTTTGGAAAAAGAAGACACCACTGGCGCACACACAACTACTGCAGACCATGTTGAGCGCATCTATTGGTTTGCCATGGAAAACATCGACAAGCTTACCAACATGTGGCTGCTGGACGACTATATCAATGAATACGACAACGGCCCCGCCGTCATGCCTGGCCTGGTTACCTATGAAAAGACAGTGCAGGGCTCAACGGCTCCTTACTACAGCAGGGCGTATTGGTATACCCAGTCCACCAAGGACTACTACGACGTTACGGACGCGCGCGACGACATGGCCAACATCCAACTGGCAGTTATGACGCCTCTTTCCGACCGCGTGATGAATAACAAAGATAACCCGAAGGCCTATGAAGGTTATGGCGGTAAGATTATCAACCGCATTATCGAGACCAAGCTCAAGATTAACAAGGTTTGGATAGGCGATGGCGAACTGCCAGATAGCGTGAAGGATACGCTTCGCAATAAGCTGGATATGACCATTAAGCGTACCTATAACTACGAGCAACCAAAAGATATTCCTGCTGGGCATAAAGGCATTACCCTGCCCACCGGTGCTGGTTGGAATACGATTATGACGACTATTGCCGGCGGCAATACCATTGAAAAGTTCCGCCGCGACGCAGAGCCTCTGCTCACCAACAAGCTGCAAGCACAGAACTACCACGAGGTAGATGCGGATGGCGCCACGGTTGGCAGCTCCACCCTTGGGGCAGGTGACATGGTCTTCTACAAGGACCCTGACACAGGTGCAGAGCTCTATATTTGGTACGACAGCGGTAATAATGCAATTTCCTATTGGACGGATGCAGAGTCTGACTATATCTATTTGAATGAGAACTCAAGTGGCATGTTCAAAGACCTGGCTGCCCTAAACGATATCGTCGGCTGCGAACCATTTAATGCTTCTAAAGTTAAGAACATGTCGCAGATGTTCGCCATTACATCCGGCAGCGGTAACCTGGTTGCACTTGACTACCTGCGCAAGTGGGACACTGCCCAGGTGGAAGACTTAACAGAAATGTTCCTGAACCAGGGCAACTTAACGAACATTAACGGTATCGTCGACTGGTATGTTGATAACGTAAAGCGCAAGAGACAGACAACACCGGACGAGACCAGCCACTTCAAAGACATGTTCAAAGGAGGAAACGCGGAAGTCTGCGACGGCAAGACGGTGCCCTTTATCTTCTACCCGCGCTTCTATGTACAGACCGACGGCAATATTAACGTAGAAGTGGACACCGACGCCAGCGACGACGCGAACGACCTGCTATACCTGCGCGACGGCAAAAACCGCAGCGGTATAGCCATGAACAACAACGGCGACCTCTACGAAGACTATACGCCGGTTCTGCTGGGCGACAAGTGGCATTCATCCACCACCTATTATTCGGATGACCAGGGCACGGTTGTAAACTATGCCAGCCAGGACGCACTGGACACTGCGCTCAAGGGCGGTGCCACCGTATACACCAAGAACCCAGACAACACCTGGACGTGGATTATTACCGAGCTCCTTCCTTCGGACTCCACCAAGTGGGAGTACAAGATCTACGAAGACGCCATGGTGGAATACAAGAACCTAGAAGGCGCTGTAACCTTCAACAACCGCAAGGACGTTACGAAGAATCCCGCAAGCGGCTACCTGGAATACACCCTGCGCAACAAGCTTGCCATGTACGACCTGACGGTGGAAAAGAACGTCACAGGCAACATGGGATCCAGGGACCAGTACTTCAAGTACGAAGTTGACATTCCTTCGATTTTGCCGGGGCACCAGATTGAGCTTGACACAACGAAGATGCTCAAGTCGCCTTCTAACGACAATAAGCCCAACGATGCTACGAAGTACACCTACAAAGAAATAACTGATGCTAATACCATCGACTTGAAAACGTCGGGTGAAGGCCACGGAGGCCAGCAGATAATCTGCACCACGGGCTATGTCTACAACGGCACTTTCTACGACAACCTTGCAGCCGCAGAGGCAGCTGCAGCACAGGACGGTAAGACCAAGGACGACTTCACCTTTAGTTGCACGGTGAAATATCTGTACAACGGTACGAAGTACGATACGCAGGCTGAAGCGGAAGCTGCTGCGACAGGCGCCGGCGGCACGGCAGAAGACGTCACCCAGACGGCCGAAGTGAAGATGGTCTTCTACCTGAAGCACAGCGAGCACATTACCCTGAAAGAAATCCCGTACAGCACGGGCTACACCATCATAGAGGAAACCGCTACCGGCTACACAACTCACAGTGTGGACGGCCACGGCGACAATAAGGTAAATGGTGTTACATCTACGGGTATCTCCGGCACGACCGCAGAACTCAGCGAAACCGGCAAGTACTACAAGCTTAAAGACCTTGACTCTGCCGGCAATGCTCAGTACGAAGAAGCATCCGACTACTATGCTGACTGGAACGGCAGTTTCGATACGCTTAAGAAGTACAAGATTGTCGACGGAGAATACGTCGAGGCGACAGACGGTACCTACTATTACCTGACGAACGGTCTCTACGGCAGCATCGCCCCCGAAGACCGTTACGACAGCCTTACTAATAAATATACCCTCGACGTTACACGCGCATACACCAACAACAAGGGCGTTGCGGTTCCGACCGAAATTCGCGAGAACTGGTACGCAGTAGTAATTCTTCCGATTGCAATACTCGCCCTACTCCTCTTGATACGCCACAGAAGAAAGATGGCGCGCGAATATGAGTAGCGAAAGCGTGGCAAAGGAAGCCACTGAAGCCAAACCTTCGGAAGCGCCGGACAAAAACAAAAAGTCCAAGAAAGAGAAAAAGCCGAAGAAGCAGCTGACTGAAAAACAGAAAACAGTCCGAGCGCTCCGCCGCCTCCTTACCAAGATAGCGGTGATAGCGATAGCAGCGGTGATACTTCTGACAATAGTCGGCGGCGTGGCTGTCTCACACGACAACAATATGTTCCCGGCAGTAGGAGATGGCGATTTACTCATCACCTACAAGCTCGGTGGATATTATAACGGCGACATCGTAGTATACGAAGTCGACGGAGTAAAAAGAATAGGAAGAGTGGTAGGAATACCCGGTGACACGATCGACATCAAAGACGATGAAGGTTATTACACCATAAACGGCACCATGCCGTACGAGACGATATACTTTGCCACTCGGAAATCAAAAGACTCAACCATACGATTTCCTTACCAAGTACAAGAAGGAGAAGTCTTTATCTTCAATGATATGCGAGATGATACCTACGACTCTCGCATACTTGGAGCTATAGAGACCGGCGAGTTACAAGGAAAAGTCGTTTTGTTGATAAGAAGGCGGGGTTTCTAAAACCAGTCGCAAGACAGTATTGTGAAACCTCACGTAAGAGGGTTCTACGGAACCTAAAAGAAAGGACAAATGTCATGAAAAAAATCTTAACTCTCATGATGGTAGTGCTCCTGGTAGCACTATCGGTAGTACCGGCATTCGCCGCGGATCCAACAACTCCGCCTAACGCCGGCGACGACTCTCAGTATAAACCAGTCGAAGGTGACGACAGCACAACATTTGACAAGTACTTAATCACCAACGAGGGCCAGAAGGTTCCTGATTTGGAGTTTGAGTACACTATTGAACCGGGTAAGGCTGTGGCTGCATCAGACGATAAGTTTGAGATTAAAGCAGGTATAGGCGCCCCTACGGTATCCTCAGCAGTATTTGGCGAGGCCGACCCTGCGAATCACCAGAAGTTCGGCTCAATCCAAACCGGCGATACCCTTGGTGATTTACCGGATGGCACTGTGTATTCAAAGGACACAGTAACCGTCGACTTCACCGGCATAAAATTCACTGAGCCAGGTGTTTATCGTTACATCATTACCGAGCAAGAAATCCCTGGTTCTGGTGTTGAGTACGACATCGAAGCCGGTAATTCCATGAAGAGGGTTTTGGATGTGTACGTTGTGGACACTGAAGAAACTACTGGCACAGATGTTCCTAAGCTCGCAATTCAGGATTACGTGCTCCACGAGACTGAGACAGTTATCAATTTAACGCCTGAGAATGGCTCCAAAGATGAGAACGCTGTTGCAAGCAAGTGGTCCATCCTTGGTTATGAAGATGATCCAGCTTATCAATTCGACACCAAAGAAGAGGCCGAGGCGAAGCTGGAGGAAATGAAGTCTACAAGCACGACTTCTGATCATTACGACCAGGCTATTGTTGATAAGCAGGGCGAGGTTGACGTTGCAAAAGCCGCTTGGGATGGTGCCATAGCAGCACGCGAGGGTGCTGAAGCAGCCGCAGGTATTCCTGACAAACAGCAAGCTGTTACAGACGCTCAGGCTGCCGTTGATAAATTGCTTGAAGGCGAAAACCCTGCACCAGCGGAGTCAATCGAGGACCTGTTGGCTGCTGATCCTTACAGAGAAGGTGAAAAGGACTTATTGAAGAAATATGGTCGTAATGCCCTGTATGATTATCTCGTTAGATCAACAGATGCAGCTGTGATAACTAAGCTCAGAGCGATCGTTGTCGAGCTTGACGCTGCATTAGGCGCAGAAGATGGTACTACCGATCCTTCGGCATACAAGACATTGAGAGATGCTGAGAAGGCCCTGAAAGATGCACAAGACGGAGTAAAAACCTATCAGGATGCAGAAGATGCAGCAAAGGCTGTATACGATGCGAAGGTTGCCGAATTAGGAGAGCTGGTAGCTAAGCACAACGCTGCAGTTGTAGTAGAGAGTGCTTGGAAACTCAAGGACAAGAGCGACCACTACACCAACAAGGTTTCCACTTACGACCTCGAGTTTGGTAAGGAAGTTACAGGAAACCAAGGCTCCAGGGATAAGTACTTCAAGTTCACCCTGACCCTGGAGGGACTCACAAAGCCAGCAGATGAAAAGTGGACCTATGGCGGAACCGACTACGAGAGTGAAGAGCTCGCAAAGCAAGCTGTTGACGCAGCTACTGCAGCTGGCGAAACCCCTGACTATACTCAGATTGTTCACGTACCAGAAGTTAAGGCATCTGTTGTAACAATCGATGCAACCGACAGCATCTTTACTCGTGAGCCAAGCAAGACGGCAGCAACGATTTACGAGGCAGACGGTACAGACGGCATGAAGGAAGCTAACAGTCGTGATGACGATGATGATGACACCAATGGACAGCAGCTTATCGCAGATGTAAATGGCAAGATCGAGTGGACGGTATATCTGAAAGACGGCGAATATGTCTCCTTTAAGGACCTGCCTTCAGGTATTTCATACACAGTGACTGAAGTCGAAGAGGACTACAAGAAGACAGACGGCACCGATAAGGTTGTAAGCGGAGACAAGAAGCATGATGATGCTGCAAGCGGCACGCTTGATAAGAGCATCTACACCGGTTTCACCAACACCAAGAACGGCATCATCCCGACAGGTGTTATCATGAGTATCACAGGCGGCATTGCACTCATCGCTATCGCTGGCGCAGGACTCTTTGCTCTTAACAGAAGAAAAGACGAAGACGAAGAGTAAGTAAAAGCGCTGCGTTTAACTGACGAGCGCAAGCGCGAATGCAAGCAAATAAACGAGCATAAGCTGTAAGAGGACATGTAGGAATCCTCAGATATAAATTGTTACTCTGAGAAGTAAGATTTCAGGACATATAATATGGGAGAGGACAGTCTGATAAAAACCCGTAAGGTCATAATTTCTATAGATAGAAATATCGATAGAGTTCTGACTGTCCTCTTCCTGATAATCTTGCTCCTGGGAATCTACTTTGCATATGATGCGTACCACGTATTCACCTTCTCTAGCCCAAACAGTCTGGATGGCTATAAGCCTATGAATGGGTACACGCAGACGCTTAAGACACTTTCCGATGATGTTGTGGCGTGGATAGATATTTACGACACGTCGATAGACTACCCCATAATGCAGGGTAAGGATAATTCGGAGTATCTTAACAGAAACGCGTACGGAGATTATTCTCTTTCGGGAGCAATATTCCTGGACTCACTTAATGCAAGGGATTTCTCGGATGATTACAACGTCATCTATGGTCATCATATGTCGGGCGGATTTATGTTCGGCGCGATTGATGCCTTTGAGGATGCGGCGTATCTCGATGAACACAAAAGAGGCCTTCTTACAACAATAGAAGGCGAAATGTATGACGTGACATTGTTCGCGTTCATGCAGACCGATGCCAACGAAAGTATAGTTTTTGATGTAACCGAAGAGGGAGACAGGCATGCATTTATTGCAGAGCATGCCTCTATATATAGACCCGCAGAAGGACGAATAATTGCGCTGTCCACATGCAAGAGCCCGCTTACGACAGAGAGAACAGTACTGTTTGGGGTGCTCTCGGATTACGAGGAGATATCGACAGGTACAGTTAGTGCGGAGTCGCGCGGAACTGCAAGGTAGCCATAGGCGACACACATCGACAAAACGGTTTTGCACAGGAAAAGGCGCAAATAAAAACAAGGACAGCATAAACGATTAAAAAGAAAAACATGAAAAGAAAACTGCTTTCTACAATTTTGATAATGGTAATGCTTCTTACCTCGGTGGTTATGGCTCCGGAGGAAGTTTTTGCTGAGCCGGAAACCACAACCTATGACGGACAAACGGAGTCAAGCTATTTGACATTTGAGGTTAAGGCGCCAAAGGGAAGCAAAGTTCAGGTAGAAAGCATCACGTACAACGGACAAGGATATATAGACGACGCTTCCGGAAAGAACGTCGGAGTATTTGGTCCTGAAATTTTTGAGGCTGGAAAGACATTTAACGGCGACAAGGCCGGAGAACCTGTGGGCATTGAAAACTTCTTTAAGTTTGACCCCCGTTCATATTTGGATGTAGGCAATTATTACTACAAGATTACGCAGAAGGATCTTGGAGTAAAGGACGTCGAATATGACAAGAGCGAATACCTAGTATGGGTATACATAGATTACTTGACCGATGACGCGGGTAACTATTTGGACGAAGACGGAAATATAGTTCCTGATTCATCCACCGCGGCAAAGAGGTTAAGCATAGTCCTGCAGAAGGACGACGAAACCGAAAAGCCTCTGGGAATAGAATTCAAAAACTGCAAGAAAGAAACGATAGAAATCAAGAGAACCATCACCTATACCAGATGGACAGAGGATGGTAAAAAAGTTCAGGAGGACGTCGTAGAGACGGTAACCCTGACAAGAAAAGTCATTTGCGATGCAGAAGGAAATCCGATCAAGAAGGACGGAACACCGGCAGGCAAGGGCGAAGAAGTTATAATCGGTTCCAACGGAAATCCGATTGCTTATGACGAAAACGGAAAACCGGTTCTCGCCGACGAAAGCGGTAATCCAATCAAGGACGCAAGCGGTAAAACGCAGCCCGTAACCAAGTGGCAGATAGAAAGCATCTCGCCGACATCGAGCAGCGCAGATCCGATAAACGTAAATAACAATACAGGCAAAGCAACAGTAACCAAGCCTGTAACTTCTCCAAATTGCCCCGATGACCCGGACGATCCAAAATGGAAGAATTGGAAAACAGACAGGCCGGTAGTTGAGGGATGGGAAATTGATTTGAACGATCCCAAGGACGCAATCGAGCACGTAGTCTATAAGCCGACTATGGCAACCAAGGAAGAGAAAATAACAGTCAAGAGGACGATTACATATACAGAGCGTACAGTAGACGGAAAGAAAGTTTACGAGCCTGTAGTACAGGAAGTTACGCTCGTAAGAACAATCCTTACTGACGCAGAAGGAAATCCGATCAAGCTTGACGGAACACCTGCGACAACCGAAGATGAAAAAGTCATTATTGGATCAAACGGAAATCCAATAGGAAAGGATCCTGAGACGGGAGAATATGTCCTTTGTGACGAGGACGGAAATCCGGTTAAGGACGCAAACGGAAAGACACAGACCACAACCAAGTGGAGAATAGATAGCGGTGATACAAGCGCCAAGACCACCAAGGACCATCCAAAGAAAGATTCTGAGGGATGGAAGCCGGATAGGGACGTTGTAGATAAATGGGAGATAGACCTGAACGATCCAAAGGATGCTATCGAGCACGTGGTTTATATGCCGGAGGAGAAACCGGAGCCCAAGCCTACAGAGGAATACGAGTATAGAACGTTCACAAGAATAATCACCTATACCGAGTACACGCCTGACGGAAAAGAAGTATCCAAGACTGTTATACAGACAGTTACAATCAAAAGAAAGATTACCACCAACCCGGACGGCACGCAGGAAATAGGAAAGTGGGAAATCATAGATGGCGATACCTCGTCAAAGAAATCTCCGGACCATGCCAAAAAGAACGAAGAAGGCTGGAAGCCGGACATCGACGAAGTAGGCGAATGGGAAATAGACCTTGAGAATCCGCCGAAGGACGGATACCAAGAGATAGTCCACGTAGTCTATACACCGGATAAGAAGCCTGAACCGGAGCCTGGACCGACGGAAGAGTACGAGTATAGGACATTTACAAGAATAATCACATATACTGAGTACACACCTGACGGCAAGGAAGTATCCAAGACTGCTGTCCAGACATTGACAATCAGAAGAAAGATTACCACCAACCCGGACGGCACGCAGGAAATAGGCGAATGGGAAATTGCCAGCGGAGACAAAGGCGCGGTCAAATCACCGACCAAACTCGGCTGGACAAGAGATATCGACGAAGTCGGCGAATGGAATATCGACTTAAACAATCCGCCTGAAGACGGATACAAAGAGATAGTCCACGTAATCTATACGCCCAAGTCAATCATTAAAACCGGAGACGAGAACAACCTCATCCTCTGGGGCGGACTCGCGGGCGGCGCCGCACTCATAATCATCCTCCTATTCATCCTCAAGAAGAGAGGCAAGAAGGAAGAGTAACGGTGGACCCGCATGGCCGCGCAAGTCGAGCATAGCAACAGCACACAAGCGCGCAAGCGGCACACAAAATATAAAAACATCAAACTGGCGAGGAGCAATCCTCGCCGGTTTTCATATACGGGCATGTATGAGAACTTTACCTACAATCTTCTGCGCCGCGCCGCGCACAATAATTAACTCCCCGACGCGTTGCCGCGCTGCGCACAACAACTATTTGTTCGCCGCGTTGCCGCGCGCCGATAATATAACTGTTTGACATATACACGTAAAGGAGGTATAATGTGCAAAGAATAAAGTCGTTTGCAGATAAAGAAACAGAAAGGATTTACAACCAAGAAGCCTCTCGAAGGCTTCCGGCAGACATTCAAAAGATAGCATTGCGAAAACTGATTTTGATAGACAATGCGGAGTCACTGAAAGACCTGCGAGTTCCTCCGGGGAACCACCTAGAAGAGCTAAAGGGAGATAGGCAAGGCCAGCACAGCATAAGAATAAACGCAAAGTATAGGATTTGCTTTACCGCGGATGAAGAAGGATTTCACAACGTCGAGATTATTGACTACCATTAGGAGGGTGAATAAATGAAGAGACACATTAAGAAAGAGATTCCAACGCCAACAATAAATGAAATACTTTTTGATGAGTTTATGGAGCCGCTTGGGATATCAGCATATCGCCTTGCCAACGACATCGGTGTTCCCGTGTCTAGAATTCAAGACATCTTGCATGGTCGTCGCAAGATTACAGTGGATACATCGCTGCGCCTTGGTAAATACTTTGGTGTTTCGGACAACTATTTTCTAAACATCCAAAATGATATTGATATAAGGAACGAGAAGCGCGCAATAAAGAAAGAGCTGGACCGCATAGTGAGCATAGAATATGCCACGGTATAACTAATTTGCCGCGCGCCGAACGTAGCGATAATGAGACACGAGCTGCCGCGCGCTGAGCGCATATAAAAAAATAACCATGAACATCAACAACGCAACAGTTGATTATTTTAAGGCGCTCGCAGAAGAGACGGGTATTCCCTATCAGACCCTGATGAATCTCTATCTGACCGATTGTGCCAAGAATAAGCGCCGAATAAATCTGTCGTGGGAAACAGCGACGATATGAAGTATAATATTAAACGAGTAATAACGAGGAATAGTATGAAGAAATATATAATACTGCTAACTTTGATACTAATTATGACGGTGCTTGTGCTTGCTGCATGCGGAGGAAGATCCGAAACCGCAAAAGGTCCGCTCGCGGAATTCGAAAAGGCGGACATGTCTGGATACGCTGGGCTCGAGGGTTATGACGGGCCGCTGCCCTTTGTTGATGTTACGGTGCAGGACGTGCACAAGCTAATCGAGGCGAAAGAGACTTTTGTGTTGTTCGTGTCGTTTGAAAAATGTCCGTGGTGCAATGCGGTGATAAAATATTTTTCCGAGGTTGCTGCCGAGTATTCGGGAGAGGAGGGCAATGCGAACGCAACCAACGCGAGCAGCACCGCAAACGCAACCGGCACCGGCGCGTGCATCGCATACATAAACACTCGCAAGGATCCATCATGGGGAAGCAATCTAGATATCGACGACTACGATTTGTTTGTAGAAGACTTTGGTGAATTCTTGGATTACGACAGCGACAACATCAAACACCTCTACGTGCCGCACGTCTTCTTCATCAAAGACGGCGCCGTTGCATACGAGTACCAGGGCGCGCTGCCCGCGATGGGAAGCGACCCGAATACAGTTCTTACGGACGAACAAATCGAAGAACTGAAAGACATTTATCGCGCAGGCTTCGAGAACCTGAAATAGAACCATGAAACTACAAGGAAACATCATAAGCGGCGCCAAACTCGCGATGTCGGTTTTGCGCCTGAACAAATACATAAAGCCGCTCAAGCGCGCAAGGGAATCCGGAGACACTGACGAGGAACGTCGCATCATCGCGGAGCTAAGCTCCGAATGGATTAATGACGTAATTGGAATCTTTGAAATGGACCTCGATATAAGAGGGCGAGAGAACATCCCCGAAGGTCCTTGCGTATTCATCGCGAACCACCAGGGCTACGCGGACGTTCCCGCTATGCTAAAAGCTCTCGAAGGCCACGCGACCGGATTCATCGCAAAGGAAGAGTTTAAACCCGTTCCGATTCTCGCTCCATGGATCGAGCGCGTGCGCGGACTCTTCATTCCGACCAAGCGCGGCGACACAAGAGAATCGCTCCGTGTAATTAACGAAGCTGTCGGCCTGATTAACCAGGGCTTCTCCATGGCAATCTATCCGGAAGGAAGGCGGAGCTGGGGCCCGGTTATGGACACGCTTAAACCCGGAAGCTTCAAACTCGCGACAAAAGCCAAAGTACCCGTCGTTCCAATCACAATAGACGGAACCTACAAAATGTTCGAAGAGCACGAGCGCATCACCAAAGGCCAAAGCGCCAAAATAACAATCCATCCGCCAATCGAAACTGCAGACATGAGCCGCACCGAACAGGCCGAGCTCCCTGCCCGCGTAGAAGAAATAATCCGAAGCGCCTTGCCCGATCAAGGTTTTGCAACCGAAACAGAAAAATTCTAGAAAATAAAAACCGCCGGAAGGCGGTTTTTGATGCTGCAACTATGTCTGCCGCTGTGACGGCGAATGCCGATAAACCTGCTTATACATCCTATAGAAAGAAGAATAGTCGCCAAAGCCGACTTCAGAGAATGCTTCCGTTGGGGGCATTCCTTTTTGTATAAGGGAATGCGCCGTCACGCAGCGCTTGTATCTAATATATTTCATGATTGGAACGCCCATCTCGTCCGTGAAGATTTTGCTGAGCGCGGACTTGGATATATGGAGCGCCTTGCAGATTGAGTCGAGAGACTCGATTTCCGTGAGGTTACGGTCTATATAGTCCACGACCTCCGTAATCTTGGCGTTGTCGGCGTTGGCACCGGACTGCTCGGGGCGGAAGCTAATGATATACATCAAAATAAGAAACAGCGTGGCCTTGAACGTGGCCAGAATCATGCTGTCCGCGATATTTGAGAAGTGTACGTCCAGATGCTGGATTTCTTTACCGACCTCTGAATTACGCACAAAATAGAAATTGTCCTTCTGCGAGAGGCCGTCTCTAATAACATCCGAAAGCTCGTCCTCCGGGAACCTTATTACGATCCTCTCATAGGTCTCGGTATCCTTAATCAGGAGGTGGTGCTCCACACCGGGCCTGATAAGCAAAATACTTCCCGGATAGAGACGATATCCGACATCGCCAACATAATACTCGCCCTCGCCGCTAATGAAATAATAGAGCTCAAAGCTGTGGTGACTGTGGGGGATATGGTGTGAGCTGTCAATCTCCGCAACTTCCTCGGTGGCGTGCTTGAAAAGATACTCCCCGGATCTTACATCATAATTAATTACATCGTGATTCATGCATATATTGTAAATCTTCCGTGGAAGAAATGCAATGTTTTTCAATATTTTCTGCAATGGTAAGGAGGCCTATTTTTTAGTATTGTAACCTTAAGAGATTCGCTAATTAACATAAGGAGTGCTTATGTCGGAAGAACTAATTAGGGTCGAACATATTAACAAGAATTTTGGTGTGACCGTTGCTTTGAAGGATGTGTCTTTTTCGGTTGAGCGTGGCTATGTCTACGGCTTGATCGGGGAGAACGGATCCGGAAAGAGCACGGTCTCTTCTATTATTGCGGGTATGCAGCCTGCAACGAGCGGCAAGATGATTTACAAGGGCGAACCTTGGGAACCGTCATCCATGCTTCAGGCGCAGGAGAACAATATCGGCATGATAGTCCAGGAAGCCGGAACAATACCCAATATTACAGTTGCGGAAAATATTTTCCTGGGACACGAAAACCTTTTCAAGAGCGGCCCCTTTGTTAACAAGAATGCAATGGAAAAAGCCGCGCAGGAACTCTTGGACGAACTTGGGCTCACAGAGTTCAAGGCCGACCAAAGAGCCGGCGCCCTCGACATGCAGGCGAGAAAAATAATCGAGATAGTTAAATGTCTCTATTGGAAACCGGACCTACTCATCGTCGACGAGACATCCACGGCGCTTTCGTTCGAAGGACGTGAATTCCTCTATCGCGTGCTCAAGATGATGAAGGAAGAAAACAAGTCCGTCCTGTTCATCTCTCACGACCTCGAAGAGATGATGGAGCACTGCGACAAGCTCACGGTTCTAAGAGACGGCGTCCTAATCGGAACGCTTGACAAGTCCGAATACGAGCCGGGCAAGATAAGACAGATGATGGTCGGCCGCGAACTCCAGGGCAATTACTACAGAAACGATATGGATCCCTACGATGACGAAGTGGTTCTTCGTGCCAACGGAATCACTACCATGAAAGACCTCCTCTGTTTCGATATGGAGCTCCACAAAGGCGAGATTCTCGGAATCGGAGGACTCTCTCACTGCGGAATGCATACGCTTGGACGTGCGCTCTTTGGTGTGGACAAGGTCGTCGACGGAGAAGTAATAGTCGACGGAACCAAGATAACCTCACCGAAGAAGGCAATCGAGAAGAGAATAGGTTACGTCTCCAAGAACAGAGACCAGGAGTCGCTCGGACTTAGCGCAACTATCGCGGAGAACATCGCGAGCACGGGCTATAGAATCAACGAACTCTTCAAAGGAATCATATCTTTTAGAAAAGAAGCCAAATACGTCGACAAGCAGATAGAAGACCTTTCAATCAAATGCGCCGGAAAGAACTACAAGGTAAACACCCTCTCCGGCGGAAACAAGCAGAAGGTTGTAATCGGTAAATGGCTCGCATCGGATTCGCAGATACTGATTCTGGACTGCCCGACGAGAGGTATAGACGTAGGTGTAAAGGCCGCGATGTACAATCTCATGTACGATATGAAGAAGGCCGGTAAATCAATCGTCCTAATCTCCGAAGAGCTTTCAGAGCTCATCGGTATGTCGGACAGAGTGCTGATAATGAAAGACGGTAAGGTTACCGCAGAGAGACTCAGAACAGAAGGTCTCTCCGAAAGCGACCTTATCAACTATATGATTTAAGGGGGGATTAACATGTCAGAAACAAATGAAAACAAAAAATCCTTCTTAACCAAAATAAAAGCGCTGACCGAGCAAAGATGGTTTGTGCATACACTCCCGATAGTCTTCCTTGTCGCACTGGTCATTCTGTTCTCGGCACTTACCAAGGGAAGATTCTCCTCACCTGCGATGCTGAAGCTAATTTTCCAACAGGCGGTAATCGTAGCGACGGCGGCGACAGGCGCAAGCTTTATCTACGCTTCGGGAAACATAAACCTGGCCATGGGTGCAACGACGGTTCTTACCGCAACGCTTGCTGCGATTATCTATAACAGCACGCATAACTTCTGGCTCATGTTCATAAGCGCCGTGCTAATCGCTGTAGGGCTCATGGTTATATCCGTGCTCCTCTCGACAGTGTTCAATGTAAGAGTAATGTTCGTAACAATCGTTATGATGACGCTCTTCAAAGCGATTCAGGACTCCGTATTAAAGGGAAGCACGCTGGGCGTTCCATATGACCTTGTTGTAAACCTCAGCAATTACAAATATTCGGTAATCGCCTTTGCATGCTTCTTCGTCTTCGCGATAGTCCTCTTCCACTTTACGGCTGTAGGACGTTCGCTCAAGACGATAGGAACAAATAACGAGAATGCTTTCCAGACGGGAATCGAAAAGAGCAAATACCTCATGATAGCATTCATCGTCGCGGGGCTCGGAGCGGGACTTGCGAGCATCATGGTTATAGAGAGGGCAGGGTCATTAAGCAACAACACTCTCGCAAGCCTTAATAACGATGTACTTCTTGCAGTAGTTCTTGGCGGAATGTCGATCTTTGGAGGATCCAAATCCTTCGCCTATACGGGAATCGTCGGCGCGCTCACCGTATGCGTTCTAAACCAGGGGCTCATCATGGTAGGCGTCGACTCCACAATAATACAAGCAGTCAGAGGAATCATATTCCTGGTTCTCATCATGACCGCACAACAAAGGCCTAAGGGCTTACCGGCACCGGAAGGTTAAGCCGTTAAAAATAGAAAATAATAAATTTGATAGTTTAAGTTTTAGGAGGAAGAAATGAAAAAAGTATTATCAATTTTATTAGTGCTCATCTTGGTATTCTCACTCGCTGCTTGCGGCGGAAAAGATGCTACACCAAGCGGCGGCACAACACCGAGCGGTGGCGGAAGCACAACACCGACAGAAGAACCGGAAACACCTGCTGAACCATATAAGATTGGCGTAGCTACAATCTTCTCCGGCGAACAGTGGGAAATGCAAAAGGCTTATTACGAGAACGAGCTTGCTCCAACACTCAACATGGAGTTCGTATTCTCGGAAGCTCTGCAGTCTGCTGATACAAATGCTCTGATCAACTTTATCGATCAGGCTTATGCATCCGGCTGCGTAGGAATCATCAACTATCTGACAACAGCTGAAGCTGTATCCCAGGGTGCAAGAAAGTGCGAAGAGTACGGAATGTATTTTGAGACACAGAACTCCAAGCTCATCGAAGAAGTTGCTGACCTTTCACACAACGTAGGTCACTGCGGAGCAGACCCGCTCAGAATGGCTGCCCAGTATAAGGTTCTCTTCAAGGACATGCTCTCAGACGGACAGCCGCATTCAATCGTTCTCTATTCCTGCGCTGCAGTAGGACAGATGGCTGCTTCTCACTACTATTCGTCCTGCGCTATCCTTGAGGCTTATAGCGAAGCTTATGGTCTCAACTTCACAAGCGAATTCATCGACGAAGTAATCAACAGACAGGAACCGGGCGAAGTTGAAACAGGAAGAGACGATCTCAAGATTTACCTCTATCCTGGTATTGACTTTGATGCTGCAACAGTAGGATGCCAGGCTCAGCTCCAGACGGGTGACTATGACACATTTGCAAGCTGCGCTAACTTCTATCTGTTCACAAATGCTATCGACGAAGTAGAGAAGGCTCTTGGAAAAGACATTCGCATCGTTGGTACAGTTAATATCGACGACCAGACCAAGACAGGATTTGAAACAAACGACAGCCTTGGAAATCCGGTACTTAACGCTGGTATCATCAACCCGATTTGCCCTGCTAACGGAATCAATGCTGTTACAATCTACAACGCACTTAACGGTGGCGCAGAAGCCATGAAGGACGGCGGCAAGGCTGTTCTCGTAGGCGTTGGCCCATTCGTATGCAAGGACGCTGCTACTTATGAAGCTATCAACAAGCTCGACAGAGACCACCAGACATACGTATTCAACAGCGACGACATCAAGGCTCTCATGATCACAGAGAATCCAAGCGTAACCTGGAAAGACCTTGATGCTGCACTCGCTGCTGCAGCTAACATCGAAGACCTACTTCCAAAGAAAGGCCTCTAAACTAGAATCAACCTAACAACTATCAGGGAAAGAAAAGGGAAGGGAGATATCTCCCTTCCCGGAATCCCTTAACCGAACACTTCACTAAACAACTTAACCAAACACGCAACCAAGAAGAAACTTAACTGAAGCAAAATTAACTCAAACAGAAAATTTAACCGAAACAGAAGACAACTTCCACCTGTTTGGAGGAAAACATATATGAAAAAAGAAACCATAAAAAATGTTCTGTTTACAATAGCCTTTCCTATAGTGATGTATATCATCATGGAGGCGATTGTCTATGCGGCAAAGGGCACACATGTAATCACGAGTATGCTGGATGTAAAATCCATCATAAGAAATGCGGGCATGGCCGCGATGATTGCCTTTGCTCTTTCGTTCAACCTTGGAAGCGGAAGAATCGACCTTTCGCTCGGTGCGCAGAGACTTGCGGGAACCATAATCGGCGGAGTTATCGCTCTTAAACTTGGCCTTTCCGGTGTATGGCTAATGGTATTTGCGATAATCTTTGGCGCATTATTTGGATTCCTTACAGGCCTCATGTTTGTAACCTTCAGGGTTCCGCCTATCGTACTCGGTATAGGAATGGGCCTCATAATCGAGGTAATACCTTACGTCGCAACCAAGGGTGTTGGCTTAAACCTCTTTGGTAAACCGAACATTGCGGTTCTTAGTGAAACATGGTTCATAGTTACCGTCGTTATCATCGTAGGAATTGTAATTTATCTTCTCTTGAACAAAACGCGCTTCGGCTATGAACTAAACGCAATCCAGGGATCACAGCTTATCTCACAGAACAGCGGCATCAAAATATTCAAGCACACGGTTCTTTGCTATACGTTTGCCGGTGCGCTCGTATGCATAGCGGGCGTCATGGCGGCATCGTATTCGACGACACTTAGTGCATCAATGGGACTTACGAGTAGTGCCGTAGTAATGGGAAATATGTTCCCGATGATCCTGGGGCAATACATCGGCCGCAAATCCAATTCATCAATAGGAATCATAGTGGCCGCTCTCACGATAAGAATTTTCGTTTACGGATTAACGCTTCTTGAGTTCTCCGAAGCAAACGCCTCCGTATTCAATATGCTCTTCTTCGTAGGCTTCCTAATCTTCCTTGCGAACGAAGACACCTTCAAAAAGAAGAAGGCCGAGAAAGCAAGAATAGAAGAAGCAATCGCTTACAAGAAAGAGCTCGGGATTGCGTAAACAAGGAGGCTGCCCGAAAAAAGGGCAGCCCATTTTATGCGAGGCATCATTAAAAAAGCATCAGGTAGCAGAATCACCAAGCGGCATTAAGCAAATTTATCAAGGAGACATTATGGTAGACCTTACAAAGAAACCATTTTATTTAAACAAAGAACAAATCGACTGGGTAGAAGAAACCATCGCAAACATGACCGAAGACGAAAAGGTCGGCCAGCTGTTTACGATTATGAATATACGTAAAGACGACGAGGAGCATATAAAAGCCCAGATAGAAAAATATCATCCGGGCGGACTGCGCTGGCAGGGAGGAAACAAAGAAGAAAACTGGAATCAGAACAGGCTCTTCCAAAAGCATAGCAAGATTCCTATGGTCATCGCCGCAAATATAGAAACGGGCGCAAGTAAATCCATAGGTGGGGGAACGCTGATTGCTCCGGGCCCCGCAGTCGGTGCAGGCCGCGGAGATAAAGTCGCAAGGCTCCTTGCCAAGGCAGGAGGAGAAGAAGCTAAGGCGATCGGCTGCAACTGGACCTTTGCTCCGATAAGCGATGTAGTGAGCAATTGGAGAAACACGATAGTAAATAACCGTGCCTTCAGCGACGATCCGGATAACGTAATCCGTAACTGCAAGGCGTATATGGAAGAAATGAAGAAGCTCGGTATAGCCTGCTGCACCAAGCACTTTCCGGGAGACGGTTCGGAAGAGCGCGACCAGCATCTCGTACTCGGTTGCAACGACCTGAGCGTAGAGGAGTGGGAAGAGAGCTTTGGAAAGGTTTATAGGGAGTTAATTGATGCGGGCGTTGAATCATTTATGATAGGTCATATCTGTCAGCCTGCACTCCAGAAGAAATATAACCCATCACTCAAGGACGAAGATATAATGCCTGCGACGCTATCCAAGGAACTCCTTCAGGATGTACTCCGCGGAGAACTCGGATTCAACGGATTAATTATTACCGACGCTTCTCATATGGGCGGAATGGCGTGCATGGCTCCAAGATCGCACCAGGTTCCCGGAGCTATCGCTGCGGGCTGCGATATGTATCTCTATTACAACGACGGCGAGGAAGACTTTGAATATATGAGAGAAGGAATCCGTTCCGGACTCATTACAGAAGAGAGACTTAGCGATGCGCTTCATAGAATCCTCGGCTTCAAAGCGATGCTCGGACTTAATGAATTAGTATTCCCGGATAAAGAAGGGCTCTCCGTCGTCGGAAGTGAAGAGCATCATAATATGGCTTACGAGGCGGCGGATGAGAGCGTAACCCTAGTAAAGGATACGCAGCATATTCTTCCTGTAAATCCAGAAGAGAGAAAGCGCGTAAGACTCTATTACGTTGAGTCGGCTCCGGTATCATCCGTTGCGGGGACGGACCAGGCAAAGTATGTAGTAAAAGAAGAACTCGAGAAACTCGGATTTGAAGTAGATCTCCACAAGAACTTCTATGAGGTAGAAAAAGAGAATCCTGGCAAGACCAATCTCTGGAGCATCCTCGAAGCGACTGAGAAGATGGAAGAATTCAAGAAGAAATACGACTTGGTTCTTCTCGTAATAAATATGGTCGGCTATGCCCAGGAAAACAACGTAAGAATCAAATGGGACATCGCTCACAGCAATGAAATCCCATGGTATATCCACGAGGTTCCGACGGTGGGCATATCGCTTAACTATACGAACCATCTCTACGACGTGCCGCAGCTCAAGACATTCATAAATGCCTATTCGAGCGAGAGAGAATATATAAGAGCTGCGCTAGAGAAGATGGCAGGAAAGAGCGAATTCACCGGCACCGCAAACGAACTCGTTTGGTGCGGCCGCTGGGAAACAAGATTGTAGCGCGGCGGGCGCTGCATGGAAGCGGTGCGACAGCGCGTGGAAACGGCGTTGCAGGACGCAGGAAAATGCGGTAGCCGCCGCGGCATTTGGAGGAAGAAATGCGTTTAACAAAAGACGGAGTCTTTAACAATAGAGAAGAGTGGCTCGAGAAGGGCTATGTGCTTCCAGAGTTCGACATAGAAGAAGTAACAAAGAACACGCTTGATAACCCCGAGTGGATTCACTTTGGTGCGGGAAATATCTTTAGAGCCTTCCAGGCGAATCTTGCACAGAAGCTTCTCGACGCGGGCGAGATGAAGAGCGGAATCATTGCTGCCGACGGTTTTGATTACGAAATCATTACCAAGGCATATAGACCTCACGACAATCTTTCTCTCGCCGTCACATTGAAGGCCGACGGAAGCATAGAGAAAAAGATAATCGCATCGATCGTGGAAACGAGAACCTTTGACAGCACTGATGCCGAAGAGTTCGGAAGACTGAAAGAAATATTTTCTTCACCGAGTCTCAAACTTGCGACATTCACTATTACGGAGAAGGGTTACAGCATAACCAACCAGAACGGAGAAGTGCTTGAAGCAATCAAGGCGGACGGAGAAGCCGGCCCGGAAAATGCCAAGAGCTATATGGGTAAGGTCGCTGCGCTCTTATGTGAAAGATATAAAGCGGGTGAACTTCCCATCGCAATGGTTTCAAACGATAACTGCTCGCATAACGGAGATATGCTTAAGGCCGCCATCCTCTTCTTCGCAAAAGAGTGGACGGAGAGAGGTCTCGCAGAGAAAGCTTTCCTCGATTATGTGAGCGATGAATCCAAGGTTTCATTCCCTTGGACCATGATAGACAAGATCACTCCGCGCCCCGACGAAAGCGTCGAAAAGATTTTGAGAGAAGACGGCGTCGAGGAACTCGAAGCCGTAATCACAAACAAGAAGTCTTATGTTGCTCCCTTTGTCAATGCGGAGGAGAGCGAGTATCTCGTAATAGAAGATAAATTCCCGAACGGAAGACCTCCGCTCGAAAAAGCGGGAGTCTATTTCACGGACAAGGAAACCGTAGACAAAGTCGAGAAGATGAAGGTCTGCACATGC
>JAGAFN010000058.1 GCA_017612585.1 Bacillota bacterium
CATGATTTCGCTCTTGTTTGGTTCCGGTCTTCTCTTATCGACAATCGCGATAGGACAATTTAGAAACTCGGCCTTATTTCTGGCTCTCGTCACACTGCCGTGGTCAGGAGAAACCACGCATATGTCATCGAGATTCTTTTCTTTGAAATACTTTGCGAGAATCGGCATTCCTACGAGATGATCCACAGGAATATCAAAGTAGCCTTGAATCTGATTTGCGTGAAGGTCCATCGAGAGCACCCTGTCTGCTCCCGCTGCAGTAAGAAGGTTTGCTACCAGTTTTGCGGTAATAGGATCTCTGGCCTTGGCCTTTCTGTCCTGACGCGCATATCCGTAGTACGGAATAACAGCGTTTATTCTTCCCGCAGATGCGCGTTTCATAGCGTCTATCATGATGAGAAATTCCATCAGGTTTTCGTTTACCGGGTCGCCTGTCGACTGAATGATATATACATCTATTCCGCGTACAGTTTCCCAAAGACTTACGGATATTTCACCATCGCTGAATTTGGTTACGGTAGACTTGCCAAGCGGCTTTCCCATGATGGAAGAAATCTCTTCCGCAAGTTCCTTGTGCGAGTTTCCGGCAAAAACCTTATACTCCGTATAAACGCCGTTCTTCATCAATTGCTCCTTTACTGATTCTCCGAACTAAGCCTACGTTTTGTTCCTTGAAATTTCCTCTAGAATCCGGCCCAAAAGACCATACACAGATAGTATATCACATTAGAATAATAATCCAACACCTGTGATAAAAATGATTGCTTATGCGCAGTATTAGGGTTAAATAATCCTTTGTTTTTAGTACTGAAATTGCCACTATTTTTTTGTGCTATTTTGTAAAAAAGTCTTTACCAAGCATTGCATTTTACACTTTACTCCTTTATACTGTTACTATCTTGTTATTTTTGTAGAAGGAGAAAATATGAACATTACAGACGTACGCATCCGTAAGATTAGCGATGAAGGGAAGATGAAAGCTGTCGCATCGATAACGTTTGATGATGAATTCGTAGTTCATGACATCAAAGTTATTGACGGACAGAACGGCCTGTTTGTGGCCATGCCGAGTCGCAAGATGGGAGAGGGCGATTTCAGAGACATCGCTCATCCACTTGTATCTGAGCTCCGTAACAGGATTAAAGATGCCATCTTTGCAGCATATGAAAAAATGCTCGCAGAAGAAGGAAACGCAGAAACACAGGCCGAATAATTGGATTATAGTGCTTGTGCAGCAGGTGCTCATCACCTGCTTTTCTTTTGGCTTAAATTAGCCAAGACGTGGTATCATATATAGAGATTTGTGTCTAAGTGGAGGCAATATGGTAGTAAGCACGGAAAAGTTAATCGATCCAGAATATGTAGTCTGTCTCTGCCGTCATATTAAGACAGCTGAGGTTCTTTCAGCGATTAAAGAAAAGCACATAAACTGCCTTCGCGACCTCTGCGAGATTATAGGCGTCGGAGATAAATGTGGAGGTTGCCGTGAAGAGTTATCCGCCCTACTCGACTACGCATTGGCGAATGAAGAAATAAACTGACTAATCGAAAAATTATAATGAAAAAGCCCTCTTCTCGAGGGCTCTTTTCTTGGCTAGGGTAGCAGGATTCGAACCTGCGGATGACGGAATCAGAATCCGTTGCCTTACCGCTTGGCGATACCCCATTATTTGGAGGCGACACCCGGATTTGAACCGGGGAATCAGAGTTTTGCAGACTCGTGCCTTACCACTTGGCTATGTCGCCAGTTTTACGAAACTGGGGTGGGTAGTGGGATTCGAACCCACGTATACAGGAGCCACAACCCTGGGTCTTAACCACTTGACGATACCCACCGCGTAGATTGGCGACCTGGAACGGGCTCGAACCGTCGACCTCCAGCGTGACAGGCTGGCATTCTAACCAACTGAACTACCAGGCCGCAAAATAAGTGGTGGGCGCTACAGGGCTCGAACCTGTGACCCCCTGCTTGTAAGGCAGGTGCTCTCCCAGCTGAGCTAAGCGCCCACATGAACAAATATGGTAGCGGCGAGTGGAGTCGAACCACCGACCTTCCGGGTATGAACCGGACGCTCTAGCCAACTAAGCTACACCGCCACAATTCGCCGCAGAATTACTGCAAGGAATATATTAACAAAGCAAAGGTTGAAAGTCAACAGTATTTTGCACTATAATAACTCTATTATGACTGCACCAAATCCTATTGCATTTTCAATATTTGGAATTGATATCCGCTGGTACGGCATTCTTGTCGGACTGGCCTTTTTAATTGCCGTATATCTTTCATATAGGCGCGCCCCCATAGTTGGCTTGGAACCCGACCACGTGCTTGATTTCTGCATATTCATGATTCCCCTTTCCATAATCGGGGCTAGGCTCTATTATGTGATCTTTGAATGGGAATACTATGCAGGAGATATCAAAAAAATCATAGACCTCCGTTCAGGTGGTCTTGCAATACACGGAGGTCTAATCGCAGGACTCCTGGTAGCTTGGGCAGTTTCACGCTACCATAAGTTCAAACTGAGGGACTTGGTCGACGATGTATTTCCAAACGTAGCTCTGGGACAAGCAATCGGCCGCTGGGGCAATTTCTTTAATTCGGAGGCTCACGGAGGCCCGACAGATCTTCCTTGGGGAATCATGGTTGACGGTGTCAAAGTTCACCCCACCTTTCTCTACGAATCCATCTGGTGCCTCCTAATTTTCATATTCTTAACTTGGTTCTGCAAAAGAAGAAAGTTTTCAGGGCAAGTCGGCCTTCTCTACGGAATCCTCTATTCAGCCGAACGATTCTTCGTCGAATCATTAAGAACCGATAGCCTTATGATAGGGCCATTCAAGCAGGCGCAGGTATTAAGCCTTTGCGTGATAATAGTCTGCCTACTTCTATACTATATACTTAACAAAAGAAGCAAGAATCAAGAAAAAACTGATAAGGAGTCATAAATGAAACTAGGAATCGTGGGGCTTCCAAACGTTGGTAAAAGTACCCTATTTAATGCAATAACAAAGGCCGGAGCCGAGGCCGCAAACTACCCGTTCTGCACCATTGAACCGAATGTCGGTGTTGTCGCGGTTCCGGATGAGCGCGTGGACAAGCTCCACGAAATTTACAATTCCAAAAAGACTACTCATACGACGATTGAGTTCTGCGATATCGCAGGTCTCGTAAAGGGCGCGAGCAAAGGCGAAGGTCTCGGAAACAAATTCCTCGGACACATAAGAGAGGTCGCTGCTATAGTCCACGTTGTGAGAGGTTTTGAGAACGATAATATCGTACACGTCTCGGGACGCATAGATCCGCTCGACGACATTGAAACCATCAACACCGAACTCATACTCGCCGACATGGAGGTTCTAGAAAAGCGGATCACCAAGGCGACCAAGAATCTAAAAGGCGACAAAAGTCTCCAGAAGGAAATAGATATACTGAATAGAATTAATGACCACCTGGCCCAAGGACTCTCGGCGAGATCCATGGACCTTTCGGAAGAAGATGCCGAGTTCGTAAAGACGCTGGACCTGCTCTCCTATAAACCTGTAATCTATGTCGTAAACGTTTCTGAAGAAGACGCAAAGGACGACGGAGGTAACGAGAACGCAAAGAATGTCCGCGAATTCGCCGCAACCGAAGGCGCGGAGGTCGTAGTAATCTGTGCTGAGATTGAGCAGGAAATTTCCGAACTCGAACCCGAAGAGAAATCAATGTTCCTAGATGATCTTGGAGTCTCTGAATCAGGTCTCGATAAACTCGTAAAGGCATCTTATAAGCTGCTCAATCTAATCTCCTTCTTGACAGCCGGAGAAGACGAATGTCGCGCCTGGACAATCAAGGATGGAACCAAGGCTCCTCAGGCCGCAGGAAAGATTCACACCGACTTCGAAAGAGGATTTATAAGGGCAGAAACCATCGCCTACGAAAAACTCATGGAGTGCGAAGGAAGCCTCGCCAAAGCTCGCGAAAAAGGCCTTATACGTTCCGAAGGAAAAGAGTACGTCGTGAAGGACGGCGATGTCATGAACTTCCTTTTCAACGTTTAACGCTATATATGTGAACCGCTGTTGCACTGTACTTTAGTCCTCGGAATAGGCACTTACATTACTCAATAAAAAGGACTTTTGGGAGTGTGCCCGAACCCACTTCGGGGCGGTCACCACTCCATCAAAAGTCCTTTTTTATTTTCGTGTAAGTGCAACTATTCCTGCGAAACGCGTACAGTGCAACAGTAGTTCACATAAGCGCAAATATTCTTGCGGATAGCATCCAGTACAATATCAGTTCACATTATCGATAGGTTTATCGCTACCCCGAAAAGGAATTTCTGTTTCCAAAGTTTCCATAACTTCCCCGGATACTTTACCGGCTCATTATAAACTATATTATCTAGAATGCAGTTTCTATATCTTTCCGGAATCTCGCCAAGCGCTTTTCTAATTCCTTCGACGCGCTCAGAGAGTATTGCGGCTTCCATAGCGCGACGTTCTACTTTGCTTTCCTTGTAGCCTGCTTCTCGCTCCATCAGGATTCCTCCGTCGCCTTCCTGCATTGCGGAGCGACTCAGTTCCCTCAAGCGATCCTCCATTCTTTCCAAATCTCTAACAGCCCATATCGACTGATAATATACTGCATTTGGCATAACGTATTCGGACATCCTAGTCTGTTGCCATTCTCTCGACATATTTACCTCGCTTCCTCCGCGGTAAATACCGAAAGCAGCTCTTATTTGCGCCTTTACATTTTATCCCAAATGTAATTATATGTCAACAACGGTTTGATTATTAGTGTGGCTTTTCAGCATAGCTTATCGAAAAGGCTCACCTAATCAGCCCGGAAGCCTCCTATCCATCTCGTCTTCCTTCTCTTCGTCTGCTATCCACCTCTCGGCGAATCGTTCCGTAACAGCCGTTCCGAGGTTAATCGTTGCCTTCTCGAGTTCCTGAACGATATTCTTTATCTCAACAAGCTGCTCTTCGGAAATTCCCTTTCCCATAGCCAAATTTGCATTGTAAAGAATCCGCTCTATATCCGAGTGGACATTTGAAATCTGCTTTCTGACCTTCTGAACTTCTTCGTAAAGAACGCCCTCGTCATTCGCTTCTGAATAATTGACAAGCTTAGCAGTTTCCATATCGAGTTCAAACTCGGAATTACCTCTTACAACCACCGATTCATACCCAAGCTTCTCCTTGATGAGCTCTGCAAAGGCCTCCTTGCTCTCTTCTTCTCCGTGAACAAGGAATACCTTGCTTGGCACTTTCTCAAATGACGCGATCCAAGCAAAGAGTCCATTCTGATCAGCGTGTCCAGAGAAGCCTTCTAGATTATGGATTTCTGCATTGACTGCGATGTCCTCGCCAAAGAGACTTACGCTCTCCGCACCTTCCACAATCGCTCTTCCGAGAGTTCCTTCAGCCTGATACCCAACAAACACTATGCTGTTATTTTTGTTCCAGAGATTATGTTTAAGATGATGCCTTATTCTTCCTGCTTCGCACATTCCGCTGGCGGAGATAATTACCTTTGGCGTCGGATCTGAATTCAATGCCTGTGACTCTTCGCTGCTCCTCGTAAACTCAAGATTCGGGAAGTCGAGAGGATTGTCTCCCTTAAGAATATAATCCTTCGTCTCCTCGTCAAATACCTGTGCATTCTTCTCGAATATCTCCGTGGCGTTCGTTGCCATCGGACTGTCGATATACACCTTTATCTTGTCGAGTTCCTCTCTAAATTCTTTGTTCTCGTTATAGAAGCGGTTGAATTCAAATATTAGTTCCTGCGTTCTTCCTACTGCAAAGGATGGAATCACGACGTTTCCGCCGCGCTTGGTTGTATTAAGCACAATTTCAAGAAGGTCCTTAAGGCTTGCCTCATTTGCAGGGTGAAGACGATTTCCGTAGGTGCTTTCCATGATTACAAAGTCTGCTTTCTTAATCATCGTGGGGTCTCTTAAGATAGGCCTTCCCTGAACTCCCAAATCTCCCGAGAATACGAGCTTTGATTCCTTGTCGTCCTCTGTAACCCAGAGCTCCACTATCGCCGAACCCAGGATATGACCTGCATCGTTAAATACGATTTTCATGCTATCGTTAATCTCAATTAGCTGATCGTATCTTACCGGCTCCACGTACTGAAGTGTGTCCACCGCATCTTCAAAAGTATATAGCGGTTCCACCATTTCGCGACCGGCACGTTCACCTTTTCTGTTCTGCCATTCCGTTTCTTTCTCATGGATATACCCGCTGTCCTTCAGCATGATGTCAAGTAGGTCAGCAGTTGCATCCGTGCAGTAAATCTTCCCCTTGAATCCCCTCTTTACGAGAAGTGGAAGTCTCCCGCAGTGATCTATATGTGCGTGCGAAAGAACAACGCATTCTATCTCCGCAGGGTTAAACGGAAACTCCTCGTAATTAAGAGCTTCCTGTGCTTTTCCTCCTTGGAACTGACCGCAGTCAAGAAGTATTTGATGCTCACCCGATGTTATATGGTGGCATGAACCTGTAACTCCGCTCGCTGCTCCTGCAAATTGTATTTTCATTTTCAATCTCCCAATCTCTTATATTCTTAAACCCGATTCGCAAATTGGATTACAAACTATATTTCAAACTATATCACAAACTATATTTCCAAACTCCAAAGGCTCTTCTCGCCGGTAGACACTATGTCTGCTCCTGCCGCAAGAGCAGCTCTTACTTCTTCTTCGGTTTCTATTATTCCGCCCGCAATAATCGGTGTATCCGTAATCGATGCGAACTCCCTTATCTTCTTTGTTACTATTCCCGGCATGAGTTCAATTATATCCGGTTTGGAAAGTTTGATTGATTCAGCAGATGTCCCAAGAGAATGCGAGTCAACCAAGAAGAATCGCTGAACGGTAACCAAATTGAATTCCTTGGCCATTCTAACAATATTGGTGCGTGTGGTGAGAATTCCGTCGACACCCTGCCTCGCAAGAAAGTCAACGCCCGCTCTATCCTTTCCTATGCCCTCGGCAAAATCCATATGCACCATCGCTTTCTTTCCCGCGTCATGCACAGCCTTTACACGTTCACCTACGTTTATTATATTTGAGTATAATAAAAAAATAACATCAACCCTACTCTTCAACGCTGTGCTGAAATCGTCTTCCGTTCTTATGGCTGCGGCTATTTTTTTCGCGGTATATTCTTCTATCATTTTCTCCACTTCTCCTAATATTCCAACTATACCTTATAAAATTATTTAATTGTTATTTGCCTAGCTGATGCTCCCACTGAACATACCCTTCTCCTTTGTAAGTCTCAGAGTTATGTACAAGAAAACTATTATCAGTATAAGCGCGAAGACAGATGAGAATACAAGATACACTCTCTCCATCGGACTTCCAAGTATTAACCTAAGCGACGATTCCTCGCTCAGAGCGACACCTATAAACCTTGCATACAGCTTGCCTCTAAAAGCATTCCCTACCACGAGCACAATCTTTGCTATAAGTGCGGCAAACGTGACAGCTGCAGCAATTATTCCGCTAATCCTTAGGGTTCGCTTTTCTCCTTTCAATGCCAGATAAACATATATTATGAGTACGGAAACAAAGACGATGCCTCCGGCCACAAGCGTCCACGTCATAACGCGCTTTGCACGCTTCATAGCCAAAACCTCCAGATCGTCAAATACGGGATCCAAAAATTCTCCGTTTTGCTCGTATATCTGAAATTCTTCATCGCCGCCAAAGGAGTTGAAATACCCCGTGATTTCTCCCGCAAGTTCAGCGTTGCTCAAGCTAGAGTCAACCATGTCTGACGCTTGTATATCATTAAAATGATATCCGTACGATGCCGAGACCCTGAGCATTGCATTGCCGCTCAAGATTAAGATCGCAATAGGCAGGAGCACAATCAGCAAGGCATATACTGCCAAACCCTTTTTATTCATTGCTCTCCAAATAACTTATGTACGGAAGATTGCGATACTTCTGATCATAATCGAGTCCGTAACCAATAACGAATAAATCGTCCACGGTAAATCCTATGTAATCAGGTTTCAAATCGATTACGCGTCTCGCAGGCTTGTCGAGAAGCGTGCATATCTTTACGTCTTTCGGATTTCTCTCCTTCAAATACTCTTTCAAATGATTGAGCGTTGTTCCCGTGTCAACTATATCTTCCACTATGAGAACGTGCTTGTTAAAGAGATCCATGTCTACATCTTTGGTGATCGTAACGACACCGCTTGTACTCGTTGCAGAACCATAACTGCTCGCCGAGACAAAATCAATCTTAACATCAAGCGGAATCTCCTTCATGAGATCTGCCATCCAAACAACGGATCCTTTGAGAGTACCAAGAAGAACAATTTCTTCTCCCTCGTAATCTCTGGCAATTTCATCACCCAGTTCTTTTGCCCTCTCTCTTATCTGTTCCTCCGTGAACAGAATTTTGCCCATTATTTCTTTATTCGATGACATGGTCAAGTTCCCTCTCAATCACAGTCAGTAGTTCTTCTCCTCCGGTACGTTTCATAGCCGATATCGGTATTATTATATCATTAGATGTGAGTTTTAGTTTCTTTTTAATTGCAGAAATGCTGTTTTGTTTTTGGTTTCCGGAGACTTTGTCGGCCTTTGTGGCACATATTATGCCAGAAAGGCCGTATTCCCTTAGAAAATCGTACATTTCGGCATCCTGGGCCGTGGGATCGTGCCTTATATCGACGAGCTGCACCACACGTTTCAAATTCTCTCGAGTCTCAAAGAAATCGGCCATCATCTTATCCCAATCTTTGGTAATTTCTCTTGAAACCTTAGCATAGCCGTATCCCGGAAGATCCACAATCCTAAAACTATCGTTAATCCTATAGAAATTGATTGTCCTGGTCTTGCCCGGACTTCCGCTTACCCTTGCCAGTGACTTCCTCCCCGTCAGATAGTTTAGGAGCGAAGATTTACCCACGTTTGATCTTCCAACAAAGGCAATCTCCGGCAAATCCATAGGAGGATATTGCGAAGGCTTAACCGCCACGCATTCAAGTTCGGATTTTGTAATCCTCATTTCTTGCCTCCGGATTTCTTGGCTATCGTTTTTGCGGTAGCAGTCTTCTTGGTGTTTTTCTTTTTCTTTTCTTCAGCCTTATTGGTTTTACCGGTCGTATTCTTTGTTTTACCGGCAGTGTTCTTAGTCGTCTTTCCCACTACGCTCTTTCCGTCGAGAGCATGCTCCAGCGTTTCCTTTGCATATTCGAGCGGAATGAACTTTAGCTGCTTCAAAACAGATGCGGGGATTTCTTCCGTATCCTTCATATTTTCCGCAGGAAGAAGAATGGTAGTTATTCCTGCTCTGTGTGCCGCGAGAACCTTCTCTTTTATCCCACCTACAGGAAGAACTTTTCCGTGAAGCGTTATTTCTCCCGTCATAGCGACGTCCTTCTTTACGGGCGTGTCCGTTAGCGCTGAAACTACAGCAGTAAACATTGTAACTCCTGCCGATGGTCCATCCTTTGGAACCGCACCTTCCGGAACATGGATATGAAGATCCATATTGCTGCTGAAATCCGGATTAACCCCTATCTCATCAGCGATTGACCTTATATATGTTATTCCGGCTCTTGCGGATTCCTGCATGACTTCTCCGAGATTTCCTGTGAGTGAAATCTTGCCTGATCCCTTAACGAAGGATGCTTCAACCGAAAGCGTATCTCCACCTACTGAAGTCCATGCCATTCCTGTTACGACACCCACCTCCGAAACACCTTTGATTATGTCATAGTGGTATTTCTTCTTTCCGAGGAATTTGTCGAGGTTTCTCGGAGAAATGGTGAATGTCTTTTTGTTTGACGTTACCGTAAGGAAGGCTGCCTTCCTGCATATGCTGCCTATCTCGCGTTCGAGATTTCTTACACCGGACTCCCTCGTGTAATAATTAATTATATCCGAGAGCGCAGGTTCAGAAAGCTTCACCGCGTCCTTCTTGAGGCCGTGCTCCTTTATCTGCTTAGGAAGGAGGTATTTTTCCGCAATCTGAATCTTCTCCTGCTCCGTATATCCGCTGACCTCGATGACTTCCATTCTGTCGAGGAGCGGCCTAGGAATCGTATCAAGCGTATTCGCGGTTGTTATAAAAAGAACCTTTGACAAATCAAACGGAACCTCAAGGAAGTGGTCCGTAAAGCTATTGTTCTGCTCCGGATCAAGAACCTCGAGTAGCGCCGATGAAGGATCACCCTTATAGTCCGCACCAACCTTATCTATTTCATCGAAGAGGAAGACAGGATTGTTCACGCCTACCTCTTTCATGCTGTTTATTATTCTTCCCGGAATAGCCCCGATATATGTCCTTCTATGGCCTCGTATTTCCGCTTCGTCTCTAACGCCGCCTAGTGACATTCTTATGAACTTTCTTCCTGTCGACTCCGCAATCGACTTTGCAATCGAAGTTTTGCCTGTTCCCGGAGGCCCTACGAGACAAAGTATAGGCCCTTTGATAGTCTTGCAGAGATGAATTACCGCAAGATATTCTAAGACTCTTTCCTTGACTTTCTTTAGACCGTAGTGATCGCGCTCGAGAATTTTCGAAGCCTTGTTTAGATTGGAATTAACCTTGCTTGCAGAGTTCCAAGGAAGTTCAAGAATCGTCTCTACGTATGTGCGGATAACCGCACTCTCGGCAGATGACGGAGCCATACGAGTGAATCTCTTAATTTCTTTTCTTATCTTGGCATCAACGATTTCGTCCAGTTTTAACTCATCAAGCTTCTCAAGCCAAGCGTCTGCCTCAGCTTGTGCATCTTCCTCTTCCCCGAGTTCCTCCTGGATGACCTTCATCCTCTCCTTGAGGAAATACTCCTTCTGATTGTTGTCGACGTTTTCCTTCA
>JAGAFN010000059.1 GCA_017612585.1 Bacillota bacterium
CGTCGACTCTGAGAGTCGACGAGATCGCGCTCGAAGTAGATGACTATCCCGGTGCAGCCTACTTCCGCCAGGCTCATAACGGAATGTACTTAAGAATGGCACTCCTCGGACTTGTGACAGGTGCTATTAAATAAACCTAAAGATACGCTTAAACGGACAGTTAGACAGGCGGTTCAATAGACGGCTAAACAGAATTCCTAACAATAATCAAAGAAGCGACTTACTCGTCGCTTCTTTTTGTATTCTATATGCGTGCAACTCCGCTCCTTCTCGCGGCCTCAGAGACCGCTGCCGCCACAGTAGGACCCACGCGCTTATCAAAAGCCTTTGGTATTATATAGTCCTCAGATAATTCTTCGTCTGTGATTAGATTGGCTAGAGCAAGAGCCGCAGCCATCTTCATTTCCTCATTTATGTCGGATGCTCTTACGTCAAAGGCTCCTCTGAATATCCCCGGAAACGCAAGCACATTGTTTATCTGGTTCGGATAATCGCTTCTTCCCGTAGAAACAACCATTGCACCACCAGCCTTGGCATCATCAGGGAAGATTTCAGGCGTCGGATTGGCACAAGCAAATACTATCGCATCCTTGTTCATGGACTTAACCATTTCCGTTGTAACCGTACCGGGAGCAGATGCCCCTACAAATACGTCCGCACCCTTAAGCGCGTCCGCAAGAGTCCCTTGAACGCATTCCTTGTTAGTTACCTGGGCCATCTCCTCCTTAATCCAATTCAGTTTTTCTCTTCCCTTATATATCGCACCCTTGCTGTCGCACATGATTATGTCATTATATCCTGCAGAGATGAGAAGCTTTACGATTGCTGTCGCAGCCGCCCCCGCACCGGAAGTAACTATCTTAACATCCTCCTTTTTCTTTCCGACAACCTTGAGCGCATTAGTTAGACCGGCAAGTGTTATTACGGCCGTTCCATGTTGATCGTCATGAAAAATTGGAATGTCGCATTTTTCCTTTAGTTTTCGTTCTATCTCAAAGCAGCGCGGCGCCGATATATCCTCGAGATTGATTCCTCCAAACGAACCCGATATATTGTAAACCGTCTCTACAAATTCATCGACATCCTTGGTTTTTACGCAGATTGGAAATGCATCTACATTAGCAAAGGACTTGAAGAGAACGCATTTACCTTCCATTACTGGCATTCCGGCCTCAGGACCTATGTCTCCTAGCCCAAGAACCGCAGAGCCGTCAGTTATTACTGCACACATATTGTGTCGTCTCGTGAGTTCATAGCTCTTATCCAAATCGGCTTTAATCGCAAGGCAAGGTTCTGCGACACCGGGGGTATACGCAAGGGACAAATCCTCTTTGTTTGATACCGGCACAGTTGCAACAACCTCAATCTTACCCTTCCATTCACCGTGTAACCTTAGGCTTTCCTTTGCATAATCCATTTTCTAATCCTTTCGCCATAATTAAATCAAAACAATATATTCAACTTACCATTGTCAAAACAAGGATTTCTGTGCTATACTTGTTCTCGCTTGTGTTATACTTGCATGCACATATGGAGAAGTATCGAAGTGGTCATAACGAGCCGCACTCGAAATGCGGTGTACCATATGGTACCGTGGGTTCGAATCCCACCTTCTCCGCCAATCATTAGGACGGTTCAGTTGAACCGTCCTTTTGTTATCATTCTCATATCATGGCATGTCAGTCTATCACATCCGCGACATCTGCCAGACTGAGTTTTTATTTAATAAACTCCGCTATTTCATCGAGCGGTTTCTTTGGAACATAGAAGTCAAGATTCTCGTCTGCATAATACTTGAGTGCGCCATCCTTTGGCTCAACTATTGTGCTCTTGTGAGCGGGTTTTCCGAGCGCAAGCATAAGCTGCGGGTCATTATCCAGGTTTAACATTTCTTTTATATCTTTTCTCGGGAATCCCCACATGATGCAGCTTCCTACCCCGTGCGAATAAGCAACTGTAGTTATCGCATGTGCAGCTATACCCAAATCCAGATCTCTTATCTGATTTACCTCACCCTCAACGGTTATTACGATAAATGCCATCGGAGTCTCTCCTTCTCTTGGAAGTTTGAGTTCGGGGACTGCCCCTCCGAGTTTAATCTTGGAATTGATCTCCGCAACGACACTCGGATTTGTAACAACCGTATATCTTAGAACCTGTCCGTTCATGCCGCAGTTAGCAATGCGTGCAGCTTCCATCATATCGCCGATGGCCTCCTCCGGAATAGGCTCCTGCAGGAATCTTCTATAGGTTCTGTTTCCCTTCATGATTTCCATAATATCCATATTCAGTCCTCCAACATTTTAAACAATACTCACATATATTCTATCACAATAAAGCAAAATTATCCCGATAACGAACAAATAAATACGTCAATTCTACATATAGTAAAATCTCCCTTGCCATAGGATTTCAAAGGTAATATTATCTCAATTGACGCAACAAAAATGAGTAAGCAGCTTATATATACTGGGATAGAATGGAGAAAAAATGGATAAAAAATGCTCCCTTTGCGGAAACATCTATAAGAATCAGGTTTTTAGAGGTGGATTTATCTGCGCCGACTGCGCCGAATACATCAAAAGAATCGATGTCGCGACACTCACAATCAAAGAATCCGCAAACTTGTACAAAAGGAAAAACGCCCTGTGAACCAGGGCTCCAAATTAATATTTATGCTTTAGGCACTATAAAGTTAAGTGCCTCTGGGCAGATTTCAATTTTAATTCCCCTTGTATTTTGTATCTCTCCGTCAACACAGATTGTAAGTTCTTCCTTTCCATATGGGAGCAACTCCACGGATTTCATTCTGCGCATATCGATTACATTTTCTATTCCCCGCATGCTTCCGGCATGGTCGCCCCGACGGAATCCTGGGAATAGCTTCATGAATTTCAGCCGTGAAACGTCATTGATTATATTGACATCAAACTCGCCGTCATCCATCTTGGCAAGAGGTGCGGACTTGATTCCTCCCCCACAGTAAGCGCCGTTACTCACCGCACAGAGAAGCATATCGCCTTCTCTTATAACTTCATCGTTTTCCTTTATTGTAAGGCTGATGCCGCTTTTCTTGATGACATTACCCGCAACAGCCATTAGATAGGCAAGTGAACCCGATATAAACGGTTTCTGTTTGAGCTTAAGTGTAAGCCTGACTACATTGCAGTCAAAACCTATATTGAACATATTGATGCAGTATCTCGTCTGGTGCCTTCCGTTTATCTCTCCTGTATATTTAAGTATGTCTATTTTCTTTGTGTGTCCATTTAACTGCTGCTCGAGCGATAAAAAGTCGCCCACATCCGTGAAGTTTCTTATAGCGTCGTTTCCCGTTCCAATCGGTATTACACCTATTGCAACATTCCCATATCCAAAAACTCCGTTCAGAACTTCATTGATACTTCCGTCTCCCCCGGCGACAAAAAACTTTGCCGGCTCTCCGTTAAGATCTCTTGCAAGATCGTGTGCTCTTATGATTCCATCATCGGTACCCTTGGTGATTACTACCTTATAGTTGAACGCTTGACCACGTTCCCTCATGAGACCATGGATTCGTTCAACCAATATATCGGCCTCCTTACCGGTACCGGCAGCTGGATTTACAAAGAAACAATATTTCATATAAGCTCCATGATTCTGTCGGCAAACTCGGCACCCTTAATGCCGTCTGACCGTCCTGTAACCTTATATCTTGAATCCGAAGAGACTTCCGCGAGCGCATCTGCCAATCTATCAGCCTTTTCTTTTAGACCCAGATGCCTGACCATCATCTCGCTCGCCTTGATTATACTTGCAGGGTCGGCATACTCGCTTCTGCCTTCTTCTATCATCCTGACCGCAGACCCATGGATAGCCTCAAACATGGCATAATTGTCTCCTATATTGGCACTTCCCGCCGTTCCGACACCACCCTGAATCTCAGCAGCCTCATCAGTTATTATATCACCATATAGGTTTGGAGAAAGAAAAACTTGATATTTATTTCTCGTGGCCTTTTTTATGAGATTTGCGGTCATAATGTCTATATAATACTCTTCCACCGCTATTTCTGGATAATCTTCGGCTATCCTGTGGCATATTGCAGAGAAGCTTCCGTCTGTTTTCTTCATGATATTGGCCTTTGTTATAATTGCCAAATTTTTCTTCCCGTTCTGACGAGCAAAATCAAAGGCAGCACGCGCAATTCTCTCGGTTCCGGACTTGGTAGTCACCTTGAAGTCCATTGTGAGCTTACCCGGTATTTCCACCCCTCTGCTTCCAAGTACGTATTCCCCCTCCGTGTTTTCCCTGAAGAATGTCCAGTCTATTCCTTCCTCAGGTACCGATATCGGTCTCACATTGGCAAAGAGATCGAGTTCTCTCCTAAGCGTCACGTTGGCGCTTTCCATATTGCCACCGTTAGGTGTCGTTGTCGGACCCTTAAGCAGGACGTCGCATTCCTTGATTGCAGATAGAATGTCATCGGGAACCGACTTTCCGATTGCAAGTCTGTTTTCTATTGTTAAGCCTTCGATGTTTCTTATCTCGATTTTTCCCGATTCGATTTCTTCCGCAAGAAGCTTGTTCAAAATTCTGACAGCCTGCTCGGTAATTGCAGGTCCAATTCCGTCTCCGCCTATTGCGCCGATAACGATCTTGTCCATTGCCGCAAAGTCCTTCTTGCTTGCACCATCTTCCATTCTGTTCTGGCGAGCGAGTTGCTCTTCGATAAGCGCTCTGAAGCTCGCGCAGGCATCGTCGATGTATTTTTCGTAATTGTTCATAATATATACCTCTTTAATTTCTTATAGCGCGGCATATACTCAGACCTCTCGCTATCTTTTTACTCTTCGTCGCCGGCAATTGTACACTCGACAATTTTGAAACTTTGGAAGGTTGCTCGAAAGGGCTATGCCCTCGAGCCAACTTCACAAAGTTTCTTCATTGCCATCGTACAACTGCAACTGCTCCTCAGAAAGATGCAAGATAGCAAGATGCCCGAGTATATACCGCGCAAAAAACTATGATAATTTTGCTATATAAGGAAGAAGTCCGCCCGATTTAAGAATCTCTCTCTGGCGTTCAGTAAAATCGCATGCCAGGTCAATTTCGATTCCCTTGCTCTCGTCTATTAGTTTGACTGTGCCGATATCCATGCCTTCAAGAATCCCATCGATAACAAGCGTGTCGCCTTGGAATATGCGGTCGTAGTCATCGGGATTTTCGAATGTTAGCGGGATGATTCCGGCGTTTATTAGGTTTGCAACGTGGATTCGGGCGAAGCTCTTTGCAACTACCGCTCGCACCCCGAGATAGAGTGGAACGAGCGCTGCGTGCTCTCTTGAGCTTCCCTGTCCGTAGTTTGAACCACCAACTATTATGCTGCTTCCTGCTGCCTTTGCCCTCTCCGGGAATGTCGCATCACAGACTTCAAAGCAGTACTGGGATAGATGCGGAATATTGGATCTATACGGAAGTATCTTTGAGCCTGCGGGCATTATATGATCTGTCGTTATATTGTCTCCCACCTTAAGAGTAAGTTCGGCTTCTATTGAATCTTCAATTGGCTTTCCCTTGGGAAATTCTTTGATATTTGGTCCTCTAAGGATTTCTACATCTGCGGCTTCTTCCTCCGGAAGCGGCGGAATAACTGCACTGTCGTCAATCGTGAACCTATCCGGCATAACAATCGAAGAAAGCGAATCTTCCAAAGATATATTCGGTTTTTCTTTCTCTGTTCCACTTTCATTGTATACCGTTTCAACTTCGCACAAGTCCAATGGATTGGTGATGAATCCCATAAGCGCCGATGCAACTGCAGTTTCGGGAGATACCAAGTATACGTTTGCGTCCTTTGTTCCGGATCGTCCTTCAAAATTCCTGTTAAATGTCCTAAGCGAGACACCTCCCGAATTCGGAGAGAATCCCATGCCTATACATGGACCGCAGGAGCATTCGAGTATGCGAGCTCCTGACGCAATAATATCTGATAAAGCACCCATATCAGATAGCATTCTCAGTACCTGTTTGGAACCCGGTGATATAGATAGACTCACCGTCGAGTTAATTGTCTTTCCTCTCAGCATCGCTGCAACCTTTAGCATATCAAGGAGCGAAGAATTAGTGCATGATCCTACGCAGACCTGATCGACCTTTGTTCCCGCCACTTCACTGACTTTCACTACGTTGTCCGGACTGTGCGGGCATGCGATCATTGGTTCAAGCGAAGCCAGATCAATGTCGATTATTCTGTCGTAAATCGCATCCTCGTCGCTTGCAAGAGGCTTGAAAGCATCGCCTCTTCCTTGCGCTGCCAAAAACTCTTTTGTGGCTTCGTCCGCAGGGAATATAGATGTCGTCGCGCCGAGCTCGGCCCCCATATTGGTTATTGTTGCACGTTCCGGGACGGATAGTGTCTTCACACCTGCTCCTCCCCACTCGATGATATTTCCAACTCCGCCTTTTACGGAAAGAATTCGCAGTATTTCCAGGCTCACATCCTTTGCAGTCACGAAAGGTCTTAACTTGCCTGTGAGATTAACCTTATACATCTTAGGCATCGTTATATGATATGCTCCGCCACCCATCGCGACAGCGACGTCGAGGCCACCGGCACCCATAGCGAGCATCCCTATTCCACCCGCAGTCGGCGTGTGACTGTCGGAACCTATTAAGGTCTTTCCCGGTACCGCGAATCTTTCAAGATGAACCTGATGGCAGATACCGTTACCGGGACGCGAGAAATAAAGTCCATACTTTGCTGCCATCGATTGAATAAATCTATGGTCGTCAGCGTTTTCAAAACCCGACTGTAGAGTATTGTGATCGATATACGCGACAGATAGTTCCGTTCTTACGCGCGGAATTCCCATGGTTTCAAATTCAAGATATGCCATGGTTCCCGTCGCGTCCTGGGTTAGTGTCTGATCGATTCTGATCGCCACGTCCTCTCCTACTTCCGGAACTCCATCACTATTCAACCTCGGCAATCCCGCGCCATCGTCGACCATATGATTCTTGATAATTTTTTGTGCTATTGTAAGTCCCATTTTCCATTCTCTTTCTAAAAAATTCAACACACCTGTAAACTACTTACCGTCTTATAGCATTACCCTTCTTGTACATCGATTGTAATACTCGGGTTTTGTCTACATTGCTTCCACTACATTCTTGCGCGCCTGCTCAATATGCTTTAGCATCAGCGCATCGATTTCTTTTTTATTTCCGCTTTTGATTGCCTCAAGTATTGCCCTATGTTCAGCAACTGATTCAAGTATCCTTCCCTCATGTTCCAGCGAGGCCTTTCTAAACTTCATTAGCTTATGATGGATAGGTTCAAGAATGCATTGAAGTGTAACGGAACCACATCCCGAATAAATGAGTTCGTGGAATTCCGTATCGAGGTCCCTTACCTTCTGAACATCTCCCTTTGATGCGTAGTACTCCTGCTGTTCAACAACGTCACTGAGCGCCACTCGTTGCTCGTCTGCCATATTGTCAGCTGCACGCTTGGTCGCAAGGACTTCCAGGCGCTTTCTAACCTCAAAGATATCCTCTACGTCAGACAGCGATATTCCCCTTACAACGTTTCCGTTCGGAGTTTCGCTTACAAGTTTCTCATAGACGAGTCTGTTCATAGCCTCTCTTATGGGGGTTCTTGAAACACCTAGTTCCTCGGCAAGTCTATTCTCGCTGAGAACCTCTCCCGTCTTATAATCGCCCGTAAGAATGCTGTATTCGAGTTTTTCAAACACCTGGTCTGCCAAAGACACCGGTTTATATTCAATAGCCATATTCTCCTCCGCTTATACCTTAACTATTCTATCGCCTGCGATGCGAGAAGCTCCTTTGCTTTCTTGTATTCCGCCTCGAGCTCCTTGCTTGACATAACAGTATTTCTTCCGTCCGCATACATTTGGTCAACCCATTCCTTCATCATTGTGACGACAGGGCTGTCCTTGGTTACGCCATCCTCTATCGAAAGTCCGTAATGCTCATTTATCCAATATGCAATTCCTGCGGCACCGCTCGTCTTGCTGACGCTCACGCCCGGGGTCCTTCCCAGAATCTTTTTTGTATCAAAGATATTGTAAATTTCCTCATCCTTCATGAGACCATCCGCATGGATTCCCGCGCGAGTGACGTTGAAGTTGTCACCCACAAATGGTGTGTTTGCCGGAATATCGTATCCGATTTCGTCTCTAAAATATCTCGCTATTTCCGTGATGACGGTAGGATCCATTCCGTCAAAGCTTCCTCTGAGCGACGCGTACTCCATTACCATGGCCTCGAGCGGAACATTACCTGTGCGCTCGCCGATACCAAGCATGGAGCAGTTAACTGCAGACGCACCATAGAGCCATGCGGAAGCAGCATTCGCAACGCCCTTGTAGAAGTCGTTGTGTCCGTGCCACTCAAGGCATTCGCTCGGAACACCGGCATAGTGCTGGAGCCCGTAGATTATTCCGCCTACGCTCCTCGGAAGCGCTGCACCGGAATACGGAACTCCGTAACCCATCGTGTCACATGCCCTAATCTTTATTGCAACACCGGCTTCCTCAGATACCTTTTGAATCTCGTTCACGAAGGGAACTACGAATCCGTAAAAGTCAGCTCTCGTAATGTCCTCCAGATGGCAGCGCGGAATAACTCCCGCATCGAACGCGTCCTTAATCGTATCAAGATAGAATTCGACTGCTTCACTTCTCGTCTTTCCCATCTTCTTAAATATGTGATAGTCGCTGCAGGAAACCAGGATTCCCGTTTCCTTGATTCCAAGTTCCTTGACGAGTTTAAAGTCCTCTTTGTTGGCTCTTATCCAGCAAGTTATCTCAGGAAATTTGCGATCCATCTCGCGACATTTTTCGATGGCTTCCCTATCCTTCTCCGTATATACAAAGAACTCAGACTGCTTGATTAAGCCGTATGGACCTCCGAGTTTTGATAGAAGTCCGTATAGGTGCGCTATCTGATCAGGAGTATAAGGCGCCATTGACTGCTGTCCGTCTCTAAACGATGTATCGGTAATCCAAATATCCTCCGGCATATTCATCGGAACTCGCCTGTGGTTGAATACGACCTTTGGGACCTCGTCATAACTAAAAATATCCCTGTTTAGGTTTGGTTCTTCCACATCCTGCAGGGAATACTTGTATCTGGCCTCCTCCAGCAAATTTGATCTCTTGCTAAGTTCAAGCATAACTTCTTTCCTCCATTTATCTGGATCTCTTCTAAATCTTTTCTAAATCACACTTTCAAAGTACATAACACCGCTTCTTCATCTCTGTATTTATGTGCCTGTGTATATATGTATACAAGTATAATCTTTTACAATATTTTGTCAATACCAACAAAAAAACGGCCCACCCGCAGTAGTTGCAACGGAGCCGTCCGTTTGTCAATTTATGATTATAGGCCGATTGTAGTTTTAATAAGTGCGGGTATTTCCGGTTTCTCCTGACTTATAACAAATGCCTTTCCTTCCGCACCACTATCTCGTCCTCCTGCCTCCTCTATCGCGGAAGCAAGCTTATCCTTGTCGCTCGAATAGAATGTCGCGAGTTTCTCGCCCTTCTCGACCTTATCTCCGACCTTCTTGAAGAGAAGCACTCCCGCAAACGGATCTATGCTGTCCTCCTTAACTTTGCGGCCCGCACCCGTATGCTGTGAGCAGAGTCCGATTAGCTGTGCATCTATCAAACTCACATAGCCATCTCTATCTGCAACGATTTCTTCCTGAAGGTCCGCAACAGGAATGCTGTTAGTCGCATCGTGATAGTCAAACATATCGAGCTTTCCGCCCTGGGCGGATATGAGTTCTCTGAACTTTGCGAGTCCTGCCCCGGAGTCCATGGCCTCCCTAGCCTTCTTTGCTCCCTCCTCCGGGGTTTCGGCCTTTCCGCCGAGATAAATCATTATGCCTGCAATATGGAGCGAGAGTTCCGTAATATCGCTTGGTCCCTGCCCCTTAAGTGTGTCATAAGCCTCAAAAACTTCAAGGCTATTTCCTACGGTTCTTCCGAGTGGCTGATTCATGTCCGTTATTACAGCGACGGTCCTCTTTCCTGCGGCGTTACCTATCTTGCACATCATTCCCGCAAGTTCCTCCGCCCTATCCTGGCTCTCCATGAATGCGCCCTTGCCGCATTTTACATCGAGTATTATCGCATCTGAACCCGCCGCGAGTTTCTTGCTCATTATGCTGGACGAAATCAAACTGAGGTTTTCAACTGTTCCTGTGACATCGCGGAGCGCATAGAGTTTCTTGTCGGCAGGCGCAATATGTCCGCTCTGACCAATAAGAGCAATTCCTATATCCTCAACCTGCTTATGAAATTCTTCCGGTTCAAGCGTCGTCTTGAATCCCGGAATGGACTCGAGTTTATCCACGGTTCCTCCGGTGAATCCAAGGCCTCGTCCACTCATCTTTGCAATAGGAACTCCGCATGCCGCAGCGAGCGGTCCCACAACGAGTGTAACCTTGTCGCCAACTCCTCCCGTGGAATGCTTATCTACTTTGATTCCGCTTATTGCAGAGAGGTCAACGACGTCGCCGGATGTTCGCATTGCATCTGTGAGGACGAATGTCTCTTCCTCATCCATCTTGCTAAAATAGATGGCCATGAGAAGAGCCGACGCCTGATAGTCAGGGATATTTCCCTCTGTGTATTCTGCCACAAAATAGCGGATTTCTTCTTCCGTGAGCTTGCCGCCGTTTCTCTTTTTGATGATGATTTCGTTCATGTTCATAATTATTCTCCATGCGTGCGATAATAATTCCTTCCGACTCTCTCCACCGCAGCGCTATTCATAAAGCTATTACATTATTTCTTTCAAGAAGCCCGTTCCAATCGAGAGTTTCTCAGTTCCGAGATATTCCGCGATTGTCGCACCGATATCCGCAAAACTGCTTCGAACACCTATGTTAGCCCCCTTCTTGATGCCGGACCCTGCAATGACCACAGGAATGAATTCTCTGGTATGGTCAAAGCCCGGCGCAGTCGGATCGTTTCCGTGGTCCGCACATAGGAAGAGTATGTCTCCCTCTCTCATTGCGAGGTAAAGTTCCGGAAGCCTTGCATCAAAATCCATAATCGCCTGTCCGTAGCCCTCCGGGTCTCTACGATGCCCATACTGGCTGTCAAAGTCAACCAGATTCGTGAATATAAAGCCTTCTTCCACCTTATCCATCGCCTCTAATGTCTTATCGACTCCGTCCATATTGTTCTTCGTCTTTACGTATTCAGTAACGCCGTAGCCGTTAAATATATCATTTATCTTTCCGACTGCGTAAGATGTCATGCCCGCCTTTTCCACTTTGTTGAGAAGCGTCTCTTCCGGTGGACTAACGGCATAGTCGTGGCGGTCTGATGTCCTCTCCCGCTCGCCCTTTTCGTTAATGATATATGGACGCGCTATTACCCTTCCGCATGCCCAATCGCCCTGAAGCATATCCCTCGCAATTTGACACATCTCGTAGAGCCTCTCTAGAGGGATTACAGCAGTGTTTGCAGCAATTTGGAATACACTATCGGATGACGTATAAACTATCGGCTTACCCGTCTTTTCGTGCTCCTCGCCGAGTCTGTCAATGATCACCGTTCCCGACTCCGGGTAGTTTCCGAGGACCTCCGTTCCTATCTTCTCCTCGAAGGCTTTGATGAATTCCTTTGGGAATCCATCTGGGTATGTCTTAAACGGAGTCATTGTTTCAATTCCTGCTATTTCCCAGTGGCCCGTAATCGTATCTTTTCCGATGGACTGTTCTCCTAGTTTGCCATATGCACCCACTGGCTGTTCCTCAGCGAATTCTTTGACACCTTCTGCATCGATGTTTCCGACACCCAGCTTCTTCAGGTTTGGAATCTTAAAATCACTTCCGAGCGTCGACGCTATATGACCAAAGGTGTCCGATCCCTGGTCCCCAAATCTATCTGCATCAGGTAGTTCTCCCACTCCAAGGCTGTCCAAAACTATAAGTATTGCTCTTTTCTTCATATCGTTCACCCGTTCTATCCTGCGCTTGCAATCTTATGCGCCAATTTCATCATACGGTTTGCAGTCGCATCATTCAAATATCTTTACCGGCGTCGCATTGACATAATCCAAAGACACCAGCTTGTAATCAACATTATTCCAAAAACCTTTATACCCATTTTTGAATGCTTCCCTACCGTGAAGATGACCGTAAACGCAGGTTTTCACATTGTAGCGCGATAGCATCTCCGTGAACCCGGATTCTTGGAATTTATCGTTGCTCGGCGGATAATGCAGCGCTGCTATCAAAGTCCCGGCACCGCGGCTTATAGCATCCTTAATTGACATTTCAAGCCTCATAAGCTCTCTTTCGTAAATCTTCTGGTCGTGTGCGTCAAACCCGTCTGTCCCCGGGCATATCCAGCCTCGCGTTACACAGATACCAATTCTATTATCCCCTATGCTATC
>JAGAFN010000060.1 GCA_017612585.1 Bacillota bacterium
CCATATCCTTGATGAACTGCCCGATATATGTCTTGAGTCCTGATCCCGCGGCACGCATGGCAAGACCAAGCGCAGCGGTGCTCTTTCCTTTGCCGTCTCCTGTATATATTTGGACATAGCCCTTTTCTTTCGGATTGATAATATATTTTTGCATCTCATTAACCTTCTTGTGATTAAAACGATACATAGCTTGTCGCACTCAAGTAGACATATAGGCTATTTATAATTTCTGCTCACAAACGGTATCTCTTCCACTCCGTCCTCTTTGTTCAGCCAGAGCGAAAGCATAAAGAAATATCCTGAAACCAAATTTGCAAAATCGATTAACTCGTTCGAAAATTCAAGTCCTCTTTCGCGCGCTTTGTAAAGCGCTCTTACAAGCTGCTTTCCATCCACGCGGAGAACGTGAGCAAGACTGCCGCGCTCCGATCCGGCAGGAAGCACAAATTTCTCGAACCGATCTCTAACCTCTTCTTGCATTTCCTGAATAGCTGAATGCAGCCACTCGATTTCTTCTGTAGTAATACTGAAGTGAGTTCTGAGAGACGGGTTGGCATGATACACTAGTTCATCCACTTTCAAAATCTCTTCCTTGCGCTCAGGACATTTGGCGGCCAAAAGTCCGCTTAATGAAGAAATCCTATCCGTCAATATTTCAAAATCACATCTTATGTCTGCATCGCTATCGGACAAAAACGGATATGCTTCGTATTCACTCTTATATTTTGCCGATCCGTTTACGGCATCGCCACTCTTCTCCGCAAGATGCGGGCAAGCTTCGTATGGACTTCTGTAATCTTCATTTGCATCACCCTTCTTCTCCGTAAGATAAGGGCAAGTCTCATAAGGGCTGTGATATGTATCCGTCATATTTCCCTCCACTTCTCAAATGACTCTCGCATAAATCCTGCGATGTCCGTGTCATATGTTTCATTTAGGAGATTCGCCGTCACGACCTCATCAAATGTTCCCGTCGCCTTGAATTCTCCATCCTTCATAATAAGCACACTGTCGCTTAATCTAAGCGCCAAGTTGATATCGTGCATGACGCCGATTACGGAATGCTTTCCGTCCGCCGTCCACTTTTTAAGATAATCAATTAGCTCAAGCTGATGCCTCACGTCGAGGTGATTAGTCGGTTCATCCAGGAGTATCATCTGTGGACTCTGTGCGAGAACCTGTGCAAGGAATACTCTTTGACGCTGACCGCCGGAGAGTTCGTCTATTCGCTTATCCCTTTGATCCGTCAGTTTTACTGTCTCGAGGCATTCCTCGACTTTTTCTTTGTCCTCTTTGGATGTGTTCCCGAATATTCCCTTCATATACTGATAACGACCGAGCATCACAGTATCGTAAACAGTATATGGGAAGTAGATATTCGATACCTGACTGAGAACCGCAACCTTACTCGCGAGCTCCCTCCTCTTCATATCGCGTAGACGCACTCCTTCCATCGTAATCTCACCGGTAAAAGCTATGAGCGATGCAATCGTCCTTATCAAGGTCGTCTTACCACATCCGTTTGGACCCAGGAGGCAATAATTCTTTCCATCTTCAAATTTATATGATAGGCCGTGAAGCACCTCGACTCCGTCGTAGCCGGCTCTTACGTCTTTAAGTTCCAGCATGGCCTCACCCCTTCTTCCTTCTAAAGTAAATATAGGCAAAGAACGGCGCCCCGATAAGCGCGGTAACTGCACCAACCGGAAGCTGACGCGGCGCAAGCACCGTGCGACCAATGAGATCCGCAATCACCATCAGCGAACCTCCTGCTAGCGCGGCCGCGGGGACAACAACTCTGTGATTTGATCCGAAATACCTTCTCACCATATGCGGCGCAATAAGGTCGACGAATCCTATTATGCCGACCATGGAAACGGCCGAACCCGTGAGGAGTGCGGCGATTGCAATCAGTATGAGTTTTGCCGTCTTTAGGTTTACACCTGCGGATAGCGCCTGCTCTTCACCAAATGTCATCAGATCCATTTCCTTGGCGTAGCGCTGAAGGACGACCATGCATACCAGGATGATTACGAGCATGATGCCGCCGTTCTGCCATGTCTGTCCGTTGAATGAACCCATCTGCCAAAAGATGAGTTGTTTGAGATGGTTTGAGGACAGCGCAGTTATAAGTGTCAGCATCGCGTTCACGAATAGCGAAAGCACCATGCCGACGAGTATTATTGTATGATTCTCGAGGCTTCTGTCAAAATGCATTGTTATGGCCATCGCTATGAATACCGTTGCGAGGCCGCCCGCAAAACCTGCGAGAGGAAGTGTATATCTTCCAAGGATGCTTATTCCGGAAACGATTACTATCGCTGCCATGAGAGAAGCACCCGATGATACGCCTATTGTATATGATGATGCCAGCGGATTTCTTAGAACTGACTGCATTACCGTTCCGCTCGCCGCAAGAGCCGCTCCAACCAAAAAAGCCATCACCGCCTGCGGAAATCTTATGCTCCACAGAATTGATGCGTCGATAGCTTTTACATGTTCGGGAAGCGTTGCACCGAAAACCTTGTGGAGGAGAATCGACCCCACATCGCTTAATAAAATATCGGCACTACCTATCGCAACTCCGAGGCCCAGTGAAACGACTGTGATACCGAGGAGCAGCACCCATTTGACACTCTTCTTCATCTACTTAATTAAAGACGGTTTCTCCGCATACAAGTTTGTCGCAAAGAAACCGTCTATACCTAACTCAAAACTTATTATGCTGCTGGCTCCATAACGTCTTCGTATTCGTATACGTCAGGATAAACAGCCTCAGCCATCTGCTGGAGGGCTTTGATTATGTACTGGTTCGGAAGTGAGCTTGCGCCGTTATTGATGTAGTAAACCTGTTTGTTCTTTACGGCGTTTACGTTTTCCCAGCCCGGACGACCAAGGATTTCACCTACAGCATCCGGAATATAGTTAACGCTTGTGAGTATTACGTCCGGATTTGCCTTTACGGCATCTTCCTCCGTAACGGAAATCCAGCTCTCCTGATCGCCAAATACGTTCTCTGCGCCGATGATTGTAATCATTTCGTCAAGGAACGTTCCTTTGCCAAAGCTGTATAGATAAGGAAGCGCGGAAATTTCAAACATTACTTTCTTCTTGTCAGTAATTGTTTTTCCGATTTCTGCAATCTTATCTATTTCAGCCTGGAATTCTTTGTTGATTTCTTCTGCCTTCTTAACAGCATCGGAAGAAATGCATGCAGCCGTGAAAGTGATATCTTCATTTATTGCTTCGATGCTGCTGCTTGACGGAATAACAACTACGCAGATTCCCATGTCAACGAGCGCCTGATAAGGATTGCCCTCGATATAGCTCATGCCGCTCGTGAATACGATGTCCGGTTCGAGCTCTGCAATCTTCTCTACGTCAGGCTCCATCATGTCAAACTGCGGAAGGCTATCGAGGCCTGTTACGTACATCGGTGTATTCGTGTCGATTCCCACAACCTTATCTTTTACGCCGAGCGACTCAAGAACCTGAGTGATGGATGGCGCAAGAGATACTATGCGGTTTACATCGTCTGGTACGGTTATTGCATTTCCTTCGCGGTCCGTTGCGGGCTTCTCAACCTTTGATCCGCCACCATTATTTGATCCGACGCCATTGTTTCCACATGCTGCGAGCGCGCCGATTGCGAGCACGAGCACGAGCAAAACACAAATAAACTTAGTCATTCTCTTCTTCATTACGTTTGTTTCCTTTCTTACGCATGACTTTTTTACATATGCGTTGCGATCTTTGATGCACAGCATATGCATAAAACTGAACCGGGGGCGTTTTTCTATATGGTCATCGAAGAGTACACATCCATGCGTGGAAGATGAAGAATGACACATTTTAAGCGACTATCGACTATAGAAAAACGCCGCCCAGCCCGTAGCCGTGCGGCGTATAGATTGCAATTCAAATACTGCAAATCACACCACTCCAGTTCCGGGAGCGAACATGATCGCGTGCAGAGTCGTATTCTGACTTGGTGTTTAGCGCCAACTCCTGCCTTCTCAAGAACTTCTTCTCAATGACTGCGCCCTGTTGGTCCTGTTTAGGACCTCATGCACCGAGGAGCGACAAACACGTTACAGCAGCGGCTCTGTCGGGGAATCTCACCCCAGTTCCTGTGGCAAATGCCACGCTCTGCCCGCATGTTTTCGCAAATAAAGTATATCAAATTTAAAGAAACTGTCAAATAAAAGCGCCGTGAGAAAAGCGCCACGACGCTTAATTTAAAGTATTCTAGCCTTTTTTAATGACCTGTTCACATTTTGATAATGTGCATTACTCCGCCGCTGCCATGATCATCTCCGAGAATGTCGGATGCGGATGAATCACGCTTGCAATGTCGCGAGTCGTCATCCCATGCGATACGGCAAGGGCGAGCTCCGCAATTAGATCCGTCGCCCTCGGACAGATTAACTGCGCGCCAAGTATCACATCTCCTTCTCCTATCATTAGTTTAACGAATCCGGCCTCTGCGCCTTCGATAAGACATTTTCCGTTGCTTCCCGTAGGAATCTTGACCGTGCGGACCTCGATGCCCCGCTCTTTTGCATCGTCTTCAGAGATTCCGACTGTCGCAATTTCCGGATTCGTATAGATACAGCTCGGAACCGTCTTCATATCGACGATTGGCTCTTCCCCACAGATTACGGATACCACATTCTTTGCCTGTGCTTCCGCAACGTGAGCGAGCTGAATATTGCGAGCCTTTGCGTCACCAATTACATAGATGCCCTTAACCGCGGTCTCTCCGTTCTCGTCCGCAACCACTGCACCACGTTCAAACCCAAGCCCTATTTCTTTCTTGAAAATCTTTTCCGCTATTGGTATTCTTCCCGTGGCCATGAGAACTCCGTCTGCCGTAGCTGTAAGTTCTTCGCCTTTTTTGTTGACGTAGGATACCGTCATATATCCTGGCTCTCCGGTTATCTCCTTTATCTGAACCTTATCGAATACTTCCACGGAGTTTTTCTTGAGAACCATGCCTGCACGCTGCGCTATTTCTTTACTCATCTGGGGAAGGATATGATCCATTGCCTCCAATATGGTGACCTGGGTTCCGATGCTTGCATAGAAGCTTCCTATTTCCACGCCGATTACACCACCACCTATAATTATGAGAGACTGCAAGTTCTTGCCGCCGCCCTCCAGAAGATCATCGCTGGTATATACACCTTCTCTATCCGCGCCGGGAATCGGTGGAACAGAAGGCTCTGCGCCAACCGCAACTATGATGTTCTTTGCTTCATAGACTTCACCGTTACAGCTTACTAGTCCAGCCTCTTCAACAAAGGCTTCACCATTCACCACGGTGACCTTCGACTTCTTCATCAAGCCTTCGGTTCCGCTTCTGAGTATCTCCACCACAGCATTCTTCCTATCGTGAAGCTCGGAGAAGCTCTCTCCCAAAGCCGCACCGTGAAGCAGCGCCTTGGTCGGAATGCATCCACGGTTTAAACAGGTTCCACCCAGGGCGTCTTTCTCAAACAAAACCACCGAAAGACCCTTATGCGCGGCTTTTTCCGCCGCAGTATATCCGCCTGGTCCGCCTCCGATTATAGCGATATCGTAATTCATATTTTCTCCTTATTTTAGTAAACAACTCCGTAATCACGGCGGCTATTTATGTGTCACGAGGACTTAGCGCAAGCGGCCCAAGTGACATATGGATAGCCGCCGTTATGAACAGAGTTGCCATTTATTAAAATTCGTAGCGAACTTTTGGTTCACGCGCCGCCTTGACTTCGTCGGGTCGGCTTATTACTGTATTGTGCGGAGCATCGGTAACAACGTCGGGTGTCGTCTTTGCTTCTTCGAGAATCTTGAGGAGTAGTTCTACTGCCGCATCGAGTGTTTCCCTGCTCTCTGTCTCGGTCGGCTCTATCATGAGCGCCTCGTGAACGATGAGCGGGAAGTACATTGTAGGAGGATGGATACCGAAGTCAAGAAGTCTCTTGGCGACGTCAATCGCGGAAACTCCGGTTTCTTTCTTGAGATTCTCGAGCGTCATTACAAATTCGTGCATGCATCTCCCCGGAACCGCCATATCGTAATGATTGGCGAGTTTATGCATCATATAGTTCGCATTAAGAACCGCACCTGCGGACGCCTCCGGTATTCCTTCTTTACCGAGCGTCAGGATATATGTGAGCGCTCGCACGATTACGAGGAAGTTTCCGTAGAAGCTTCTTACTCTTCCGACTGAATGCTCCGGTGTGAAGAATGTAAACGCGTCGCCTTCCTTACGAACGAGAGGCGCAGGCAAAAACTCTGCGAGGTTTGCCTTGCATCCAACAGGGCCGCTCCCCGGACCACCGCCGCCGTGCGGTGTCGAGAAGGTCTTATGGAGATTTAGGTGCACGCAGTCAAATCCCATATCGCCGGGACGCGCATGTCCCATAATCGCATTTAGGTTCGCTCCGTCGTAATAGCAAAGGCCACCCGCTTCGTGAATAATCGATGTTATCTCCAAGATATTCGGATCGAGTAATCCAAGAGTATTCGGATTTGTCAGCATGAGTCCCGCAGTGTCAGGTCCTACCGCAGCACGAAGTGCATCGATATCTACGCTTCCGTCCTCCTTTGAAGGAATGGAAACAACCGTGAATCCTGCCATCGTTGCGGAAGCGGGATTGGTGCCGTGAGCAGAGTCCGGAACTATTATCTTTGTTCTAGCTGTATCTCCTTTTGCAATATGGTATGCACGGATTAGAAGAAGTCCGGTATACTCTCCGTGAGCTCCGGCCGCAGGCTGCATAGTAAAGTCATCCATTCCTGCGATTTCCTTTAGGAGTTCTGCCGTCTGCCAGATAACTTCCATTGCGCCCTGAACCTGGCTCTCATCCTGAAGAGGATGAATGCCGGTAAATCCACCGAGACTAGCCATCTCCTCGTTAATCCTCGGGTTATATTTCATGGTGCAGGAACCGAGCGGATAGAATCCGTCGTTCACACCGTGAGTCTCGCCTGCGAGCTCCGTATAATGTCTTCCGAGATCGACCTCGGAAATCTCCGGGAGCTTCGGCGCATTTTTTCTTACAAGCTTATCGTCAAATTTGTACTCGCCAACCGTAAGCTGCGGCAGAATGTCATGCTTTCTTCCTTCTGAACTTCTTTCGAACAAAAGCTTCATTTTACCACCTCCTTAACGGCATCAACGAGTGCATCTATTTCTTCTTTGTCGTTTAATTCCGTGCAGCACCAAAGCATGCAATGATCCCCCACAGGAAGCCCTGCGAGTATTCCTCTCTCCGCAAGTTTCTCCTCGAGCAGCTTTGCCTCAATCGGAAGCCTTGTAACGAATTCGTTGAAGAATGTCTTGTCCGTGACAAGGGTAACTCCGTCAATCTCCGCGAGTTTCGATGCGAGGTAGTGAGCATTTGCTGCACAGGTTTCGGCAACCTCCTTGAGTCCGCTAGGCCCCATAGCCGCCATATATACGGATGCGGTCATTGCGCAGAGTGCTTCGTTGGAGCAGATATTCGATGATGCCTTCTCGCGCCTTATATGCTGCTCTCTCGCCTGAAGTGTAAGAACAAAGGCACGCCTTCCGTCATGATCTTCTGTTTCTCCGACGATTCTTCCAGGGAGCTTTCTCATCATGTCATTGGTGCATGCCATATATCCGAGATACGGTCCACCAAACGACAACGGAAGTCCGAGAGGCTGACCTTCACCGACCGCGATATCAACCCCGTATTCACCCGGTGTCTTAAGAAGTCCGAGCGAAATAGGATTTGCTCCCATGATGACCTTTACTCCTTTTTCGTGAGCTACTGAAACAAGTGCGTCCATGTCCTCTATCACGCCGTAGTAGTTTGGACTCTGAACGTATACGCAAGCGGTATCGTCAGCAAGTGCCGCAGCAAGTGCTTTAGCACTTACAGAGAAAATATCGCTGCAGTTTCCGCAAGAATCTTCTTCTCTTCCTCCAACCACTTTTACTTCTACGTCTCTGCTTGCGCAGTATGTCTTAATAATCTCTATCGTCTGCGGATCGGAGGTTCCGGCTACAACTACACCCTTGCGCTTTCTTTCCTGGCACATGAATACCGCTTCAGCTGCGGCAACCGCGCCGTCATATACGGAAGCATTGGATACGTCCATTCCCGTTAGCTCGCATATCTGCGTCTGATACTCGAATATAGACTGGAGCACACCCTGGCTTATCTCGGCCTGGTAAGGTGTGTATGCGGTCAGGAACTCTTCCTTGGATGTGACCGTCTTAACGATTGAAGGTATGTAGTGGTTATACGAACCCGCACCGCGGAAGATGCTCTTTAAGACTACGTTCTTATCCGCAATCCTTCGCATCTTCTTTGATACCTCAACCTCACTAAGACCGCTCGGTATATTTAATTCTTTGATTTTGATTGACTCGGGAAGCGCGGAGAACAGATCGTCCTTGGACGTCATTCCAATCTCCGCAAGCATCGCAAGCCTTTCCTCGTAAGTCGATGGGATATAGCTACCCATTATTATCCTCCTGGTTATATACAAAACTCGACATGTATCGCATGTCGAGTTTAACTACGCCTTATTCTTCTTCTGCACAAACCTGATCGTATGCGTCTGCATCCAAGAAATCTTCATGATTGGTAATCTCGCCGATCTTCACGAGCCAAGCTCCGTACGGATCGTCATTTATGAGCTCAGGGCTATCGAGAAGTTCTTCGTTGATCTCTGTCACAACACCAGTAACAGGGCTGAATACGTCTGATACCGCCTTTACGGATTCAACATCGGCAAATGCTTCGCCCGCAGTAACTTCGTCCCCAACCTCAGGGAGGTTTACGAATACGAGTCCGCCAAGCGCTTCCTGCGCAAAGTCCGTAAGACCAACGATTACGACTTCTCCTTCTTCCTGAACCCATTCATGCGATCTGGTGTACATAAGTTCCTTAGGTGTATTAGCCATTTTTCTTTCCTCCTTGAAAAATCATTAACATCTTTGTTGCGTGTTTGCGCTTATATCTTATCGCTTCTGCTACTAAAAAACTATGAATTACTTTTTATAGAAAGGAAGTTCGACAACCTTGGCGGATACTCTTCTTCCTCTTACGTCAACCTCTACCTCTGTTCCGAGTGCGGAATACTCTCTCGGAAGCATCGCTCCGGCAACAGCCTTTCCGATAAACGGACAATGTGTTCCCGAAGTTGTAATGCCTATCTTTTCGTCTCCTATATAGACGTCCTGGTGTTCTCTTATTATTCCGCGTCCGGTTACCTCTAGGCCTACTCTTATGATCTTTGGTTCGCCCTTTGCTTCGAGAGCGGCTTTGCCGATAAACTCAGGCTTATTCATCTTGACAGCAAAGTCGAGTCCTGCTTCTAGCGGAGTAATTACCTCGTCCATCTCGTGCCCATAGAGCGGCATTCCGGCTTCGAGTCTAAGTGTGTCTCTCGCACCGAGTCCGCAAGGGATAAGCCCGAACTCTTTTCCTTCCTCGCGAAGCAGTTTCCAGATATGTTCGGCCTCAGCCTTTGGCATATATATCTCATATCCGAATTCACCTGTGTATCCCGTTCTGGAAACCAGACAGTCAACTCCATCGATATCAACGTGGCACTCAGCAGTGTAATACTTCTGCGGGAGTTTTTCTTCCGGCACTAGTTTCTTCATGACATCGAGCGATTTCGGGCCCTGCAGCGCAATCTGCGCGATACTGTCGGAGATGTCTTCTGCGACAGTTCCCGGAAGGATGTTTGCCTTGATGTGATTGAAGTCCTTATCCTTGTTAGATGCATTTACAACCAGAAGATAATCGTCTTCCGCAAATTTATATACGATCAAATCGTCAACGCATCCGCCGTTTTCATTACACATTACGCTGTAACGAACTCTGTTAATCGCCATATCCGTGAAATCGTTTGTGAGAATGTGGTTCAGGCTATCCTTTGCCGTATCGCCCTTAAGAACGATTTCACCCATATGGGATACGTCGAACATTCCGCATGCTGTTCGTACCGCATTATGCTCTTCGATAACGCCCGTGCCATACTGAACCGGAAGAAGATATCCGGCGAACGGAACAATCTTTCCGCCCTCCTGAACGTGAATGTCATAGAGTGGTGTCTTTAATTCCATGATTCCTCCTTATTCACTGCCTAATAAAAAAAGAGGCAGCATGCTAACTATAGCGTACTGCCTCTGTATCTTACCTGAAAGATTCTCCGATAAATCGTTTGCCCCTTGCCGATATATGGGATTGCTTCTTTGGTGCAAAATTTGCAGAAATTCTGCTCTCCAGAGTGTCGTCTTGAACCGGTCCTTTTGCCTGAGAGTTCTTGCTTGCCCCTTCGGCGCCGCTCACTTGAAACTAAGCTTTCCAAGTTCTGCGATCTCTCCCGATTCCGTCATCCGACCATATCAAATTCTTACTAATACATTATTATATTATCAAAAATCTGCCCCACGTCAACCGCGATTTCGATACTAATCCCTTATACATGAAACCCTGTTCTTATAACCTGTAAATCTCCGAGTACTTCTTGTTAAGGTATTTTATAAATGCATCTCCATTGATCGGCGAACCTTCCAGAAGCTCTTCCACTACCTTGTCGGAATCATATAGCCCCATGTGTCTCCATATATGTTCGCGATTCCACTCATTGATCACAGTCATATCGCCTTTTCGCCCGCACTCATCAACATCGATATCGTTTTTCATCTTCTCGAGCATTAGCGCCGAATATACCGTTCCTATCACTGCCGTCGGGAAATATCCGATGTTCCCCTCGGCCCAAGTTATATCCTGAAGAATGCCTTGCTTATGATTTCTCACTTCAACCCCGAGATATTCCAGATACTTATCAGCCCACGCATCCGGAAGGTCCTTGAACGACAGATCCTTGCTCATTAGCGCCCTTTCCAACTCATACCTTACCAAAATGTGAAGATTGCTAGTCACCTCGTCCGACCCCACTCTTATAGGTCCTGCTTCGACTTTGTTTACTGCGAGATATAAGTCCTCTGACGAATGTTCCTTAATCGAAGTTGGGAACAGAGATTTGAGTTTCGGATATATGTGCTCTATGAATTGCCTGCTCCTTCCGACAATATTCTCATAGAATCTGGTTTGTCCCTGCACGATACCTACGGAGGCAGATCCATCCGCAAGCGTATAGAGAACCTCGTCGCCCTGCCCATATTCAGCGAGCACAAATCCGCATCCGAATAGAATTGTGTATAGTGAAGACGTAAAATTCTTTCTTGAATACCTTGTTGACATTCTCTCATCAAGATGAGAGCCAATCCTTCTTATGAATGGGTGTTCCGCCGTAGAAAGGCCAACATTATCCATATTAACACCCATTAATTCCATGATGTATAGAGCCAATTCCTTCTGCTTAGCCGCCGAATAATCACCCTGAAGGCAGCTGTCGTCTATTGGCGGCTTCTCCTGGATTTTTTTAAGCAAAGGAACCACATTCTCTTTTACATCATCAAAAATGGCATCATACACCGCCGTACTGCTTCCCGGCTCGTATGTATTCAAACAATAGTTGTACGGATCATCATCTTTATCGTAAGCCGCAGCAAAATCCCTGTTTCTGTCAAAGATCTTCTCCAAATACGGACGCACCAATTCGTAGTCTCCCTCTTCACTGGCCTTATCCCACGCATTTCCGGTTGATGCAAGGAGTCCCTGGTATTTTACATACTCATCCTGGGATATGCATTTCATTCTGTCGGCCTCGCGCCTGAGAACCTCCAATGACCTTATTTCAACACGGCTGAGTTCGTTCGCATTTTCCTTTAGGCATTCTAAAACCTCGACCATTTTTTCGCCGAATTTAAGATCGAATAATTCATCGTTCAAAATCTCGAAAGTAGAAACTCTGTTTGCCGCTGAATTTGGTGGCGCCTCCGTTTCTCCATCAACAGTCAGCAAATCTATTGCGTAATTTAACGCAGAAATATTCTTTTGGATATTCGCAAACTCCTGTCTTGCCTGTTCAAGATTCATTTTGGTATCCCTTCTTATGGTAAATAGCCTTTATATACCGTGCTCCGATGTTCCGACTTGGATCAGAGACCATAGATGTCCGTGTATTTTTTCTTTAGATAATTGACATAAGCGTCGCTGGAAATCTGTGTGCCGACATATCTCTCCATTATCACCTTTGAGTTGAATAGACCACCGTATCTCCAAATCTTGTCCCTATTCCACGAATTGATTTCTTCAAAGTTCCCTGCCTCGACACAGTCGTAAACATTCATTTCTTCATTCATCTTGTCGGTAATCTGTGCGCTAAAGACATTCCCGAGTACATATAGCGGGAAATAACCGAATGAGCCATATGGCCAGTGGATGTCCTGTAGAACTCCGTTTAAGTCATCGACTACATCTATGCCAAGATATTCTTTGTACTTCTTATTCCAGGCATCGGGCAAATCCTTAACCAGAAGATCGCCCCTTACCATAGCCTTTTCCAATTCATATCTCACCATTACGTGCAAATTGTATGTTAGCTCGTCGGAATTGATTCTGATATGTCCGGCCTCAACCTTGTTTACCGCCCTATAAAGCTCTTCGGGTGAATAATCGCCTATTGGGAACGGAAAAAGTTCGACCAACATCGGATAAATATATTCGATGAACGATCTGCTTCTTCCGATAATATTCTCATAGAACCGACCTTGGCTCTCCGTAAGGCTAAGCGATGCCGCCCCATCCAACACGGTATAAGCCAAATTGTCCGCCTGCCCCACTTCATAAAGCGCATGTCCACCCTGGTTGAGTATGGTATATAGCGTTGCACCAACATTATGGTTGTCATAACGGGTAGCAATTCTCTCGTCGTAATGAGAGCCAAGCGAAATAGTAAATGGATGCTCCGCCTTGGAGAGCCCCACCTTATTAAGGTCTATACCTATGAGGTCCAGAACATATAGCGCAAGTTCCTGCAAATCATCATCTTCAAAATCCCCATTGAGGCATGTATCGTCGATCTTCTGCTTTTCACTTATCGCCTGAAGTAGCTGCGGAACCTCCTTCTTTATTGCATCAAAAACCTGATCGAATGTCTCGACCGTTATCGCTTCTTCAAACTGGTCGATGCAATAGTCATAAGGGTCTCTGTCCGGCATATTATACTTTGCAAACTCTCTTGTTTTTTCTACTATCTGTTCCAACTTCGGTTCAAGTATTGAAAAATCGTTTGCACCTCGTGCAGCATGCCACGCTGCACGAGCTTCTGACAGGAGGGCTCCGTAATGCCCGTACTCTTCAGGCGGAATATTATTCTTCCTTTTTCCCTCTCTAATCATAAACTCAACAGCTCTGCGTTCCTTTACGGAAAGCCAATCGCTGTTTTGATGCAAAAACTCGATCAGTTCCAGCGTCCTTGGATCATTCTTAAGGCGCGACATAATTTCGTTGATTCCATCCAATGCCCGCGCTCTGTTCGCAGCTGTCCCCGGAGGCGCCGACGTTTCCCCATCAAAATATATGAGCTCTGCAGCATGGTTGAACGCACAGATCTTCTTTTGTAGATTAAAAAAATCAACTCTGGCTTGCTCTAAGTCCATTATGCGTATCCTTTCTTAATTGCTTACTATAGTATACCAGAACTATTATGAAGCGCCAGTACCCCGATATTAATTATCAGCATCGCTATATGCATTATAACAGCACTCTTTTTCCAACGATCTCGCACATTGAATCCGTAGAAATCTTCCCAACCGCCGTTTAGAGGACCTCTTCCCATGACCATGTGGCGGTAGACCATGGCATAGATTACCATAGGTATGAGCGCAGGTATTATCCAAAGCTTGCTCAGTTTTCCCTCCTCGAAAAAGCAGAACGATATGAATGCAATCGCCGCCCCCAAGAAATGCATATAGAACGAAGTTCCGCTGAACATCTCTATATATCCTTGCGTAGGCCCGAGAAAGAAAAGTACCGTAAGGAATGTCAAAACAACTACCACTGTGCCAATGTATTTCACAACGAGCGGAAATGTCGTAAGTCCCTCACCCTTGATGAGCGCCGCGATTTCAAAGGGTATTACTATGAGCGCGGCGACGGCGGATATCACATTTGAGTCCGTGGTAAAGAATTTGAACTTCCACGCACCCTTGGACCAACTGTACTTTCCATCTTCCGTTCTGCAATATGAGCGCACTGCAAAAAATGTCGCGAGCACAATTATAATATTGCACAGGAGTGCAATCATCAGCTTCATAGTCAAAGTCATATCAGAGACCCTTCAGCATCTCGAGAAGCGCGAGGTCCTCCGCACGCACTCTGATACCCGTCTTGTACTCCACGCCATCCGGGTACCTAATTGCTATAGCAATCTCCTGCCCTTCGCAGAAGCCTTTTTCTTTTACATCATCTATGAATCTCGGAACCTTTGGATGAGTTGTCGAGAATTTGTTCCATGCGTCCTTGAGCGCAAACGGATTGGGAATACCCATAATATCCTCCATATATTAAGAATAATTATCAAAAATAGACTATTTTGGCTTATCTGACAATTATACACTATAAATGCAACAATAAGTACAACAGAAGACCTTTTTTGCTTCTTCATAAAAACTTAATGGATAATATGTCAGCAAAAGAGTATTATGGTATAAGCAAAATAAATTTCCGTAAAAGCATAGCTTACAATTTTCAGTGTATGATTTATAGGGTGCACTTTATATGTTTAGCGATATATCCACATTTCTCAATTACTTCACATTCGATTATTTCTTCAGCGGCCCAGACGATGTCCCGGAGGATGCGCTTTGGCATGCCTACGGCTGGCAGCATTTCCTCTGGCTTATCGTCATGGGACTTATCATATTCTTTTCTTGCAGAGCCTTCAGAAAGGCCGATTACAAGACTCAAACAAAGGTCTTACGCGGCGTCGCAATCTTCATACTGATCCAGGAAATCGTAAAAGATATCCTTTTCTGGTATGCGGGCCTAATTACGGTGGAACACCTTCCCCTTCATTTCTGCGGAATATCCATATTCTTCAGCCTATGGTACGCATTTAAGCCTAACGAACTCAATGCGGCCTACGTCTACGGAATGTCAATGCCCGGGGCTCTATGCGCGCTCATTTTCCCGAACTGGACCAACTTTCCGCTTATTCATTTTTCAAGCATAAACTCATTCACTATTCATGCAGAGCTTATCCTTTTCGCTCTGCTCGCCGTCACATCCGGAAGGCTCGTTCCAAATATCAAGAAGATTCCTAAGCTATTTGCGGTAATAGTCGCGATGGCTATACCTATTTACTTCCTAAACAAAGCCTGGGGAACCAATTTTATGTTCATAAGTGACCCCTCACCGGGCTCCCCTCTCATGCCTCTATACGACATGTTTGGAGACGGTTACGTGATCGCAGCTGCTGTGCTCCTCCTCATCGTCTGGGTTATTATATTCCTCCCCTGGAGGCGTCGCAGCCAGCACCAATAGCGCCATGCAGCTCAGTTAGTTTTCTTATTTTACGGCAGGAATCGCTGCCATCATCCGGTGTTGCGAGTAATCGCGCTTTGATATATAATAAAGTGGGATGAAAGGCGAGTGCGAGAATGAGTATATTTGATGTTTTAACATTATTTGGCGGTTTGGCTATGTTCCTCTACGGAATGCGTCTCATGGGAACCTCACTCAAAGAGGGCTCATCCGGCGCACTCAAAAAGGCCCTAGAAGGAGTCACAAACAATATCTTCAAGGCCTTCCTCCTCGGATTCATAGTAACCGCAGTAATCCAGTCATCGACTGCGACCATCGTAATAACCTCCGGTCTCGTGGCCGCAGGAATTCTTACTCTAAAACAATCACTCGGAATTATAATAGGCGCCAACGTAGGTACAACAGTTACAGGTCAGATAATAAGACTCATCGGAGTAAATGATTCCTCCGATAGTTGGCTTCAGATTTTCAAACCGTCAACCCTCGCCCCTGTTGCCCTGATAATCGGAATCGTCCTCATAATGGGATTTAAGTTCAAACGTGCCAAAACCTTCGGCAGCATCGCCATAGGCTTTGGTATTTTGTTTTCCGGACTTCTCAATATGACAAATGCGGTAGATACGCTTACGGAAAGTGGCGTGTTTGAAGGTCTCTTTGCAAAGCTCGGAGACAATCCTTTTATCGGATATCTAATCGGTGCGACAGTCGCATTCATACTACAGAGTTCCTCTGCAACCATAGGTATCCTGCAGGCATTCTCCGCGTCAGGAGGCCTAGCTTTTAATGCAATATATGCGGTTATCGTCGGCGTCTATCTCGGCGACTGCGTAACAACCGCCATCGTCTGCTCAATCGGCGCAAAGGCAGAGCAGAAAAGAGTCGGTATCGTGAACATCCTCTTCAATCTGGGGAAATCCGTTCTCGTGCTCGGAGTCGTTGCAATCCTGAAATGGCTGGGAGTCCTCGACGGGATTTGGCATTCAGTGGCAACTCCGGGAAGCATCGCGAATACCAATACTATCTTCAACCTCGCATGCGCACTTCTCCTCTTCCCTCTCATGACAGGTTTTGAGAAGATGAGTAAGATAATCGTAAAGGATGATCCTGCGCAGAAATTCAAATATCACGATAAGGTTGAAGCGCTTAACCCTGCATTCTTCAGCACTCCGGCGCTCGCACTTAGGAGCTGCTACGATGCCCTCCTCACGATGTTCTATGCATCGAGAGAGAATATAACGAGGGGTCTGGATATGCTCCAGAAATATGACGAAAGAACCTATATCACAGTTCAGCAAGAAGAAGACAATATCGACCAGCTTGCGGACCACGTAAGCAAGTACCTCGTTCAGCTTGCAAGTCACATCACTGCGGATGAGCACGTCGCGATACTAAACCACTACTACAAAATCGTAAACGAATTTGAGCGACTCGGCGACCACGCCAAGAATATTGCGGATACAGCATTAGAACTCCACGAGAGAAACACTCCCTTCTCGAATATCGCCCTTGCGGAACTTGATGTCGTGGAAGAAATACTGAATCGAATCCTTGACTTTACAGAACAAGCATTCAAGAAGCGTGACGCAGACGCCGCCTATCAGATTGAGCCTCTCGAGGAGGTCGTCGATGACCTTGTTGTTGCCCTCAGGGACAATCACATGTCTCGTCTCGCGAATGGTCAGTGTAACATCGTTGCCGGAACGGATTTCATGGATTTACTTGGAGACATAGAGAGAATCTCGGATATTTGTTCGAACGTAGGTCTCGCGACCGTCGGTCGTGTCAAGCCGGAGCTCGCAGATAAGACGCACGACTATACATATTTCCTCCACTCCGGGCGCGACCAAGACTTCAACAAAGAATACGAAAGCGCTCACAAAGAGTATTTTGATAAACTCAATGCCTTGCTTGTTTCAGAGGGACAATAAGAAATGCCAAACATAAGAGCTTTTAGGGG
>JAGAFN010000061.1 GCA_017612585.1 Bacillota bacterium
ACCTAAATATATATCTTTCAAGCCAAAGGATTATGGCAATTATATCCGTGGTTGCAAAAAAAATCTTGGGAAAGGTCATACAAAAGAAGAAATCATCGAGAGGATTGAGTTTTAACGATGTGGATAGGCTTAAGGTGCATGCATCAACCGTTAAGAGAAGATAGAAAAGCAGGACAAAATGTTTTCCAGATGGATTAAGGAACACAAAATAATAAGCATACTTGCGATTCTTTTGATAGTGGCTGTAGTTCTTCTGGGGGTTACAAGGTCCGCAGGTGGGACCGTAAAACTCGGGCCATTAAATCGTCTGTATATGCTAATAGAAAAACCGATGACAACGCTCGGCACTCAGATTAAAGAAAACGTGTCGGGCCTTTTTTCCTATAAAAAACTTCTGGCTGAGAACGAGGAACTTAAAGCAGAGAACGAATCATTAAGAAACGAAATAAGTCAGCTTACATTTTCTGCAAAGGAACTGCAACGCCTGGAAGAACTGTCTACTGTCCTCAATTATGAATTTGTTCAGGGGGGTATGGATATAGTTACTGCCAATGTTATTTCCCTTGATGTCGCGAACTGGACCAATTCTTTTGTTATTGACCAGGGGAGCGAAAGCGGAATTGAGGTTGACGACATAGTAATCTGTGGAAGAGGTTTGGTGGGGAGGATTGCAGCCACCGACACGAACTGGTCAAAGGTAATTCCTATTATTGATGAATCTAGTCGCATAAGCTTCTATGTGGAAGGAACGGGAAATACTCTCGGTATCATAGAGGGCACGGAGAATGGCAAGATTACCGGTTATATGCTGGATAACACTGTTGATATAAGCGAGGGCGACAAGCTTATCACATCTGGAATCGGCATATATCCTGAAGGTGTGGTTCTCGGAAGAGTTACAAGGAGCTGGTACGACAGCACTAAGCAACTTACGATGCTTGAGGTTAAGCCAGAAGTTGATTTTGGATCGATAGACAAGGTAAGCGTGATACTATGAGGTTTAGAACGGCAATAATATCTACTATATTGGCTATCGTTTTGCAACCTCTTTTTTTGAGCATTCTTCCCGAAGCCATGGCTCCAAATCTGGGTTTCTGTGTTTTGGTTGTATGTGCGGCAACCATGGATGAGAAGAGCATAATAATACCTGTTACAATTATCGTAGTTGCATCGATGTTTATCGATTTGTTTTCGAATCAATTTGTTGGTGCAGTTGCAATATCGATGCTTGCGGTTGCCATAGCAGTATCTCTAGTGAGAAAACATTTGGATTTGGAGAATCCGCTCATTCTGATATGCTTCGCGGTGGGAGCGAATATTCTATATGAACTCGTGTATTGGACTATATACAGAATTATGGGAACGCCATATAGTTTCTTGTATATGCTGAAGAACATACCCGCAGGAATCCTGGTGGACGCAATGGTCGCTTTTGCAGGCCTCTTCTTTGCGGGGAAAAGACTGGGCAGGCTTAGAAGAGAAAACTACTTCAAAGAAATGAAATGGTAAGAACTTATGAACAAAAAACCGGAGTATGCAGATAGGAGATACAGGAATATAGTGGCATTTGTCGTGGTGCTGATGCTCATCCTCGCACTTCGTCTTTTTGTGCTTACAGTTGTCCAGAGGAGTAAGTGGAATTCGGCAGCATCGGAGCAGACAACGAAGACTATCTATGCATCCAGTCCGAGAGGAAACATATACGACAGGAATGGAAACCTGCTGGCGGGAAACAAGCAGGTTTTCAAGGTTATGTTTAATGCCAGTAATCTCACGACAGAAGAAATAAACCATTCGTCTCTCACTCTGATAAATAAGTTGATTGAGAATGGAGACGAGTACATAGATGATTTTCCCATCAAGTTCAATGAGTATGGGCAGATGTACTATACGTATGACCAGCAGCTTGACAAATGGCTCGCGGACAACGATTATCCCAAAGGCACTACAGCGTCAGAGGTCTTTGATTTAACATGCAGGTATTACGGGCTTGACCCCAAGGCAGACAGATATGAGGCGATGAATACTTTGATAGAACGCCATAATGTATATCTTCCGATAAATGTCCGCAATATGAAATACATATACCTTGAGAGGAAAGAAGGCTTTTGGAGCAAGTTTGGAATTTACGGTTATGATTCAGAGAACGGTATAAGTGCGGATGAATGCTTTGCTCTTCTCAGGGAGACATATTCTATTGAGCCATTGTTAAGCAATTGGGAAGCGAGGAAAATATTTGTCGTAAGAAATAAAATTGCAACAAACAGCTATCAAAAATATCTGCCTCTTACCATAGCTACGGATATATGCAATCTATCTGTAGTATTTTTGGAGGAAAGCAATCTACCCGGAGTCGATGTAGAGTCGTCAACGATGAGATATTACCCGTACGGTGAGTCGGCATGCCATCTTATCGGATACTTGGGATATATATCCGAGGACGAGGTTGAGTACTATGTAGACCAACGAGGATATATGTCCGATGAGATGGTTGGAAAATCGGGTGTTGAGGCTGCTCTTGAGGAAAAACTCCATGGCACGCCAAGCGTTACGGAGGTTCAGATTAATAGCGTGGGCGAGTATGTTTCGACGCTGAGAGAGCAAGCCGGAGGCAAGGGCAAGGATGCGTATATGACTATAGATATAGATCTTCAGCAGGCTACCGAGAAAGCCCTCGCAGATTTGGTCACAAATAACAAAAATAGCAGAATTGGTTCAGCGGTCATGCTCGATGTAAAGACGGGAAACGTTCTTGCTATGGCTAGCTACCCTGGGTTTGATTTGAATACTTTTGCGGATGGTATATCCGATGATGAATGGGCATCGGTTCAGCGCGAGAATCCGAGAGATGCCTTGTCGCCTGCGCCTCTATACAACAATGCTACGCTTTCAGCATTTGCTCCGGGCTCAATATTTAAGCCAATCACTGCTTTTGCTGCACTTAGGCAAGGCTTGGATCCTGACAGATGGATTCAAGACGAAGGATATATAGAGATTGGCGAGCTTGAATTTGGATGCTCATCGTGGAATGAAAACAAGACAACCGACGGAATGATAGATCTTGAATGGGGACTGGGAAAATCTTGTAACTATTATTTTGCCTGCATAGCGACGGGTTATGATTGGGGGACAGAAGAATCTCTTGGTTATAATATAGAAATTGATGATATAATAGACGAAGCCAAGCGATTTGGTCTTTACGAGAAAACGGGTATAGAAATAGGCGAAGTATCCATGCGTCCCGTATCTGCGGAAACGAAGATGGATAACTATCGCTACGGTGCTTGGAATGCACTTTATGAAGGGGCCAGAAAATATTTTCCACAGGAAGTCTACAGAGATTCTGAAAAGCTCGAGGCCAATTTGGATCTGATTTCGAGTTGGATAGAGGAGAATCCGGAGTACTGGGATCTCGTGGAACGACTGCGTGCGGAAACGGATGTTATCTATGAGATGACCGAAGACTGCGCACTTATGGTAAAATATGATTA
>JAGAFN010000062.1 GCA_017612585.1 Bacillota bacterium
CTTTCTCCAGGCAGGTTTCCCACCTTTTGGTTCGTCCATATACTCCATAAAAACCTCAGATTTGTGACAAGTGTTAAATATATGTTACCAATTTTGATAGTTTGTCTATCAAAATAATATCATACCGCTTGATTTTAGGCACGCGGAAATTAAAAAAGACAAAAAAAAACAAGTGCGGCCGCAGAGGTTACTCTCTTTCGACCACATTTTTCATAGTATTAAAAAACGGCTCAAGCTTTATTTAACTCGCGCCGTTTTTATTTTTCTTTGCCGCCTTTGTAAACAGATAGTATCGGAATCTTTTTTATGTCGCTGTCGGGGACCTCGAACGGGCTCTTGCCAAGAACCACAAAGTCCGCGCTTTCACCACGCGCAATTCTTCCGCGTACGCTCTCGTCAAAATCTCTGTCGCTATTAAAATCGAGATATGATTCAGCAGATCCCTCAAAGTTCGGACACACGAAACCGTTCTTCAAATCAAATAGCGCCATCGCCGGTCCGAGAGCCATGGTAACCATATCTTCGTCGGTTCCGATAGCGAGGAATTTTCCATTTTCAACTATGAATGCCTGCGCCGGGTTTCCTCCCGTATTGGTATAAACTTTTCCGTTGTAATATACCTGTTTCAATTCCAACCTTCTTTTATAAATAATGACACACCAAAAGCCCGCACAAAACTGCTGGGCATTCTATAGTACCATTTCACTGTTACAGTAATGTTACGATGCCGGCCGCTAATCTGTAGTATAATTATAACATGAATGATCGTATAATGTACAACTTAATTAGAAGCAAAAGAAAAACAATTTCCGTGGAAATAACCGAGTCGGGATGTGTTCAGGTGCGAGCCCCAAAATGGTCTCCAATGTCTGAAATTGACGCGTTTGTGCTGTCTCACGAGAAATGGATTCGCGAGCGCCAAGCCAAAATGGCCATACAGAGCATCCAAGACGCCTGGACGCCAAAGCTTACCAAGTCAGAAATAGATGATCTCAAGGCTGCTGCCCTGGTCGATCTTAGAGCTCGAATAGATAAATGGGCACCCCTCGTCGCCCCAGGCTCCGCATGGGCCAAGAAGGAAGACCCCGAGCCCGATGCAAAGCTCGGCGCAACGACAGTGCAATTATCAATCTGGGATATCATAAGTGGCAGAGCAGACGGAACTGAAGACGCGAACGGTAGCACTGAAGACGTGGCCGGCGACAAAATTTCCGCCGCCAGAACAAATAAGCGCAGGCGCAACACAGATAAGAACTCCCCAACACTTACTATCGGCAAACAAAAAAGCCTCTGGGGAAGCTGTGACTCTGTAGGAAATTTGAGATTCAACTGTCTTCTAATGCTTGCACCTGAATCCGTGCGCGATTATGTCGTGGTACACGAGCTTTGTCATCTGAAATATATGAATCATTCGCGTGCGTTCTGGCATGCGGTATCCCTTGTCCTACCCAAGTATCGCGTTCAGATAAAATGGTTAAAAGAAAACGGGCACAAACTGCTTGCCCGTTTACAGTAGATTAAATCCGAGGAATCCCGCGGTCATCATTATCGCGCCGGCAAGGAGTACACCGAGCGTAACCGCAAGGAAGGTATGCTTGATACCGATGTCGAGAATGCTTGCACCGAGCGTTCCCGTCCAGGCGCCCGTTCCCGGAAGCGGAATTCCTACGAATAGCAGAAGCGCAAGGAACGTTCCGCGGCGTCCAGCCTTTTCCGTTAGCTTCCGCCCCGCTCGCTCACCCTTTTCATATAGGAATCTGCAGGCACCGCCTATTATTTTTTTGTCCTCTCCCCACTTAAGAATCTTCCGCGCAAAGAAATAAACAAACGGCATCGGAATAATATTCCCGAGTGCGCAGACGATATACGATGTGATGATCGGCATCTCCAGGTACTGCGAGTAAAGCACCGCACCCCTAAGCTCGATCAGCGGGATCATAGATATTAAAAAAATCTTTAAGTAGTTACTCATTTATTATTGCAATCTTTCTGTATCTGCTAGCGCGCCTAAGCTTCGCAAGTTAGCCTCTATCTTTATTGGGCTTAATTCCTGCGCCCAGGCATCTTCGCAAGTCAGCCTCTATCTTTATTGGGCTCAGTTTTCCGTGCACCTCTAGCTATCAGAACAATGCTTACTAACACTATAACAGAAACTATAAGTATGGCGCAATTCCTAAAGAACTCTTCCGGCAGGATTTTGATTATTTCGTCAGTCGCAGGATCAAAGAGCCAGTTCTCCTTCCCCGGAAAAAACGTATGATGAAACTTAACAAAGAAAGCATCAAAGTCCATTGCCGCAATTACACCGAGGGCTGCTCCGCCAACAATCATAATGACTCCGGACAGTAACCCCGCGCGCCGCAAAAGAGTTTTTGAAAAGTTCTCCGCACGCGTGACGTCAAGTTGCGAATCCGGCGGTGCGCTTGCCTGCGAATCGGATCGTGCACTTTCCCGCGAATCGGACCGCTCACCATCCGGCGATTCGCCCGACTGTTTGGCAAACACTAGAACTGCTGCCGCTGCGCAAATAATAATTCCGACACCGGAAACAATAATCAGCACCTTATCTAGATTGAATAAATTTTTGCAATCGTCAAAGTGGCTCTTCCCCTCTTCAGACCACACTAGCTCTCCTGTTCCAAACTCCTCACTCTTACCCATGCAGTAATCCATCATCTCGTCGAATGCTTCCTTTGCTACCTCTACCGAGTAGCCGGTCTCTTCCGGAATACCCAGACTCTCGATTTGCGCATAATAAAACGCGCGCAGAACAAGCGGAAGCGCAATCGCACCACTCACAACAAACAGAATTATGAACACCGTCAATATTGCGGTGATTATCTTACTCTTTATATTCATACACTCATTCTATCACGGCAAGCAAAAAGAGGACAACTCTGTTGTCCTCTTTGTTTGCGATTAACGCTTGCTGAACTGCGATGCTCTACGAGCTTTCTTGAGACCATATTTCTTACGTTCTTTCATCCTCGGATCTCTTGTAAGGAATCCTGCTGCTTTGAGCGGTGCTCTAAACGTTTCTGCATCTGCTACGCAGAGAGCTCTTGAAATACCGTGCCTAAGCGCTCCGGCCTGTCCTGTAAATCCGCCGCCGTGTACGGTTGCGATTACGTCGTACTTGCCTTCGCATCCTGCGATCTGGAACGGTCTAACGATTTCGTTCTTAACTACTTCGTTGCCTGCTCCAAAATATCCGTTCAGGTCTTTTTTGTTTACTGTGATGTTTCCGGAACCGGGAACAAGTCTAACTCTGGCTACTGAAGATTTTCTTCTGCCTGTGCCCTGATACTGCATCTTTGCCATCTTTTACTTCCTCCCTTCCTAAAACTCCAGAACTTCCGGCTTCTGAGCTGCATGACCGTGCTCAGATCCGGCATAAACCTTTAACTTCTTGAACATCTGACGACCGAGTCTGCCATCGGGAAGCATTCCCTTAACAGCGTGTCTTACGATTTCCTCAGGCTTCTTAGCCTGAAGCTTTTCGAAAGTGATCTCACGAAGGCCGCCCGGATATCCGGTATGCCTCTTGTAGATTTTTTCTTTTCTCTTCTTTCCGGTGACCTCAACCTTTTCTGCATTGATGATGATTACGTAATCACCGCAGTCAACATGAGGTGTGTAGATAGGTTTTCTCTTGCCCCTAAGAACCATGGCAACTTCAGAAGCCAGGCGGCCAAGAGTCTTTCCCTCAGCGTCGACAACGTACCACTTACGCTCGACTTCCTGAGGCTTTGCGATAAAAGACTTCATTTTGTTTTCCTTTCCACCTACTCGGTTGAGGGCAATCGGTACTTAGCATCCGGCAATCGCCAATGGTAATCGGTACTCACCAATCGCCAATCGGCTCTCGCACAAAGGCTTTCCGATTTGCCTCCCAACGTTTTCGATTGTGCCTACTCGGTTCTGCACGCGGCCGCCATCTGGTCAGCCCGACACCGAACTTATTCGGCCAACTAATAACGATTAGCTCGAGGAACGCGGACCCACACGCGGCAGATCCTATCCCATCGATATAACTCGCGATAACTCGCGCGGCTCTTCACGGCAAAGCATTGAAAAACCGCCAAAAACGCAAGCAGAAGTATTATATAACATTGAAAAATCAATTGCAAGCACTATATTTGGACTAGTTTTCTATTGAAACTTCAGGCTGTAGTGCCTGCAGAATAGCATCAAAAGCCTCAAGTCCGTTCTCCGGCATCTGGCCCGATGAGACTCTCATATACTGAGAGCCATTTGGAAATTTGCAGACATATGTACAGCCGTCGATAACATATATGTCGTCATCATCCAGTTCCGACCACCTGTCCATCTTATACTCCTCGACGATTTCCATGCACCGCTCAAACTTTGCATAAGGAACCGTATAGCTCTCCACCTTCTCCGATCTAAGCCCACCGTCTGTATAGATGTCCATGCGAGCCTCTGCGAGCGAATGCATGCCTATATTGTCCGGAATCGCATAGAGGACAACCTCGTAATAACCTTGCTTCTCCTCCGTGCCTACAATCTGAGTAAAATAATCAAAGAGCATGACATCCTCGTGCCCATCGGCCACAAGTTGTTCAACAATCTCCAGTTTGTTTTCCTTCGTCTTTGCACATCCGGTCGTCAAGACCGTAGCTGCAAGCACCAAAGCAAGAGCCAGCGTTTTTATTATTAAGCTCATCTTCATATTTCCCTCCGATTATATTAGACAGCTTTGCTATTTAGACAACTTTGCATAGAGCGACGAAAGGGATATGCCTAGCGCCTTTGCGGCCTCGCGTTTTCCCTCGGTCGTGTCGCCGTATTTTTCTATCGCGCGTTTTATCTCGCGCTGTTCGAAATCCTTGACGAGATCCGAAAGCGTTGCGCCGTCCCCTAAACCCATCGTGTCGCCGATGTAATTCGAACGTGTATCAACGCGCGCATCGCCGGCGCCTCCAGCTGCCACCATGCCGCCACCGGCCAAATGTCCATCGCCTTCACTCCATTCCTCTCCGATGCTCTTAAGTATGCTCGGCGGAATGCAGGACGCATCTATCACTCCGTTCACCGCCATCATTGCGGCATACTCTATTATATTTCTTAACTCTCTTATATTGCCCGGCCACGTATAGCTCATCATCATTTCTTGGGCTTCCTTGGTGACCTGATATCTCCTTTTGTTCTGAATCTCTACAGAAGTAATAAACGATCGGGCGAGCTCAGGAATATCCTCGCGACGTTCTCTTAATGGAGGCACGTTTATCGGCGCAACAGAAATTCTATAGTAGAGGTCAGACCTGAATTTTTTGTCCGCTATGTATTGCTGAATGTCAACGTTGCATGCAGAGATTACGCGCACGTCCATCTTGATTTCTTTGATGCCTCCGATTCTTCTGAAACGTTTTTCCTGAAGCGCGCGGAGGAGCTTGGCCTGAAGGTCATAGTCCATCTCGGAAATTTCATCGAGGAAAATAGTTCCGCCTTCCGCAGCTTCAAAGAGGCCTAGCTTGCCGCCCTTCTTTGCTCCTGTGAACGCACCCTCTTCATAACCAAAGAGCTCGCTCTCGAGCATCGTCTTGCTAATCGCCGCGCAGTTAATCGCAACAAAGGGCGCAGTCCTTCTTCCGCTCTCGTTATGAATTGCCTGCGCAAAGAGTTCCTTGCCGCAGCCGCTCTCGCCCTGCAGAAGAACGTTCGCATCGTATGATGCGATCTTCTTTGCGAGCTCAATCGTGTTCTGAAGAACGAGACTGCTCCCCACGATATCCTCAAACGTGTACTGCGTTCCGTTTGTAAGATTCATCCTGACCTTAAGGCGCTCTTCCTCTTCCTCCAGATCGTTGATCTTTTCCTTCAGGAACTGCGCGCGATCAACGTAAGTTACGACAGAAACCGTGCCGACGGTCTCACCGTTTTCTTTGATTGGATAGATGTCAACAAAGTAATCCTCGCTGCCTTCAACTCTATATAGCGACTGCACAGGTTTACCGGTTGCAAGTACCTTTGGTGCAACGGCTCCCGGTCTTAAATCCGTCAGCAGCACCCCTTTGACATCCTCCAGTTTCTTCCCAATAAAATCTCCGTAGCTGGCATTGAAATACTCCATGCGGCATTCTTTGTCGCAAATCAGTATTCCCTGATCTATGCTGTCAAAAATCGTCTTCCAATCGTTCATAAGCCCTCGCTCGTCAAAACTTTGTCCACACACTAACATTCTATCATATCCCCAACTTTATCAGGGGTGATTTTTCCAAAAACTCGGAAAACAAGGGCCTAGAACCAATTAAGAGCCTAGAACCAATTAATAGCCTCGACTCTAAACTATTTCTGTGGAATTGCCGTTTTTTGCGGCGATTCCACGTGGACAAGCTCATTTTTTTGCCGTCTCCACAGCCGCCACCCACATTTGTGGTCGATTTCTGTGGAATTGCCGTTTTTTTCAGCGATTCCACGTGGACAAGCTCATTTTTTTGCCGTCTCCACAGAGCGCGCCAAACTCCAGCGCCGAACTCCCCCGCCGAATTTAAGTAGCGATTAGCCCAAAAGAAAAGCCGGGAGACGCCACTCCCGGTCTTTTCTGTGCAGCTTGGATTTTATTTCTTTCATTAGCAATGCTATTGTAACACGTTTTCTGTTTTGTCAAATACTGCCACGCAGCCAGGCATTAGATCTCCATATCAAGAAGATATGACGAAAATCCCTTTCCGTGCATATCTACGGAGAGCGATCTCGTTACGCCGCCGCCTAATGCTGCCTGCATAACAAAGTTCAGTCCATAGATGTTCGGTAGTTCATAGCGAACTACGTCGCCCTTTACCATACCCTTGAAATGCTCTTTGACTCTTTCCGGAGTAACCTTCTCCTTAAGCATCTCATAATCCTTTGGATCATAAGCAATCAATGACAAATTGGAGATATTACCCTTATCGCCTGTACGCGAATGTGCGATTTCATATAATTTCATATCATTACCTCCCAATCATTAAACGGTGAAGATTTCTACTTCCGGCTTAACGTCGTTTCTGTTAACCAGGATTGACGCTACGGAAACGATTTCTCTTGTTCTCTTGACGGCGCCGCAGCCACCTGCAGGTCCGTTTGTATAGAGAGCTTCCACTTCGTTGGCAACGAGATCTGCAACGGCCTTTGTCGATGCGCGGCCTGCAACTCTTACTCTTACCTCGGAAGGTTCGTCGTTATATTTGTAATCCGGATTCCAGTAGAGGCTGTTGCAACCGATGATGTCATATTTGAATTCATCAAACTGTCCCGGTGCTACAAGCTCGAGTCTTTCTTTTACGATCTCGAGTGCCTGCTTTGCCCTTTCGAGACATCCAGGTCCACCGTAGCTAATTTCGCCATCGCCGATGAAGCAGTCCTGATAACCGATTGAGCACTTGAGCGTTTCAGTCTTGGGGGCACCTGTTGCGCCTTCAACTTCAACAAAGTCCTTAGCGGTCTCTGTGAACTTAACCTGCTTAAAGTTTGCAACTACGTCAGGTGTAAGATATTTTTCAGGATCGTGAATCTCATAGATAATCTGCTCTGAAAGCGTCGAAGGTGTTACGATTCCGCCGGCGCCTTCTACCTTTGTTATAGCAAAGGATCCATCTTCAGCAATCTCTGCAATCGGGAAACCGAGGTGTCCAATTCCCGGAACATCCTTCTTGCCCGGCTCTGCATAGTATCCGCCTGTAGCCTGGCCGCCGCACTCCAAGAGATGTCCCATCATCGTGCCCTTGCCGAGCTTATCCCAGTCTTCCATGTCCCAACCGAATTCATAGATTGCCGGAGCCATGAAGATTGCGGGGTCAGCAACACGACCTGTGATAACTACGTCAGCGCCCTGCTCGAGAGCTTTGATTATTCCCTCAACACCGAGGTAAGCGTTTGCGGAAACGATTTGTCCCGGAAGCTTGCTGAGCGGTTCATGTGTTTCCCAAACTTCTGTATCCATATATCTATCGATTACAGGAAGAATATCGTCGCCTGTTACGCAAGCGATCTTCATGCCTGTGAGGCCGTGCTTCTCTGCAATCTCAACACACTTCTTTGCGGCTGCAACCGGATTTGCGGAACCCATATTGGTTATGAGCTTAACCTTATGTTCCCAGCAAAGCGGAAGAGCCTTTTCCATACGGTGCTCGAGGAGTCCGTTGTAACCCTTTGTAGGATCCTTCAATTTAGCCTGCTGGCCGATAGCGATTGTTCTCTCTGCCAAGCATTCGTAGCTAATATAATCCAGATTACCTTTTTCTATGAGCTCGAGCGATGGCTCAAGGCGGTCGCCTGCGTAACCTGCGCCGGAACCTATTCTAATCTTTTTCATAGCATGTCCTTTCTATTATCTCTATGAGTATCTCTGTGGTTGCCCACGAGTATCTCTATGCGGCTCGCTCGCAGTTATTATGTGAGTGAGGAGACGGCGAGCAAGCCGCGACTATTGGATTCGATTAAAATGCAACGCCCTTTGTGATGATTGCAACTACGAGCATGATGATGGATACCAGCCATGCAAGTGGGAGCGTCTTCTTCTGGTGCTCGCCGAGTTCTACGCCGGAGAGACCTGTTAAGAGGAATGTTGCAGCGGTAAGAGGTGAAATCGGGAAACCGGTTGTCATCTGACCGAGGATTGCAGCACGACCTACGTCAGCAGCAGCAACTCCGAATCCTGCAGCTGTCTCTGAAAGTACCGGAAGTACTCCATAGTAGAAGGAGTCCGGATCAAAGAGCAGCGATGCCGGTGTAGCGATAACACCAACGATTGCCGGGAAGAATTTTCCGAGTGTCGTCGGGATGATCGATACGAGAGCTTCTGCCATTGCTGTTATCATTCCTGTTCCCTTCATGATTCCTGTGAAGCATCCGGCAGCAAAGAGTACAGAGCACATCATCAAGCAGCTCTTGGCGTGAGCATCAACTCTTGCCTTGGAGTCAGCAACCTTTGGATAGTTGATTATTGTTGCAAGTACGTAGAATACCATGAATACTACAGCCGGTGCGAAGCCGGAGAAAAGAAGGCTTGCGATAGCTGCGATTATGAGAAGTACGTTGATAACAAAGTTCTTTGGTCTAAGAAGTGCCTGCTCCTCTTCGGAGAGTTCAGGCTCAACATACTGAGCAAGTGCTCCACCCGCTGTTGTAGCAAGTCTGGATTTTTCAGCCTTACCGAGGAAGAACGCGATTACGAATACCGCGATGATACCTGCTACAAATGCAGGAATGTCAGGCTTGAAGAATGCTACAGCATTAGCTTCGCCGAGGGCTGTGGCTGCTCTGATTGTCGGGCCGCCCCACGGAAGGATGTTCATTGTACCTGCAGCAAGAGCAACGATTGTTGCAAGAGTTGTTCTTCTCATTCCGAGTGCATCGTAGAGCGGAAGAAGTGCCGGGATGCAGATGAGGAATGTAACAGCTCCGGAACCATCGAGATGAACAACGGATGCCAAGAAAGCTGTACCGATTGCGATCTTGATAGGATCAGTTCCCACTACAGTGAGGATCTTCTTGATGATAGGTCTAAATGTTCCTGCGTCTGTCAGGATTCCAAAGAAGAGAATCGAGAAAATGAACATTACGCCTGTTGCCGCAACGGAACCGATTCCTTGAGCTCCGGTAATCATTCCGCCGAGCTTCTTAAAGTTTGCAAATGCGTCGATGACGCCGGGTGCGTTTTCTGCGTCCGTAACAAAGAAGAAGCAGGCGATGATTCCTGTTACCACTGGAACAGCGATGAGCGCTACCAGCGGAGAAACCTTCTTTGTCATGATGAGGACGAGCATTACGACTACTGTCAAAAAGCCTAAAAATGCTAGCATGAGTTTTTCCTCCTTAAATAACTAACAATACCTAAAAATTTCTTCGCCTATATAAAGAGCAAGAGGTGTGCCAAAATGCTCGGGTGTCACCAAATATTTTTTCTCGCTCGCAGATTTCCGCTATATTTCAACAAAGATTTGGTGCAAATAAAAAATGCCGCACAGGAGAGGATCGGCAATCGTATAAATACGTAATTCCAATTTTTCGGAATCTTGACTTTGTTTTCTATTTTTTCGGAATTATATTCCACATTATTGGAAATATGACGATGGCAGGGCAGATTTCTGTGTTCGTACTTTCTGAGGAGCGATGCAATTGTACGATGACAATGAAGAAGCTTTGTGAAGTTGGCTCGAGGGCGCAGCCCTTTCGAGCAATCTTCCAAAGGTTCAAAATTGTCGAGTATACAATTGCCAGCGACGAAGAGTAAAGAACACAGAAATCTGTTCTGTCATATCAGTCTTATTTCCAATAATGATTGTATAGTTCTTCTGTTGCTAGAGCCATCTTTGTCACCGAGAAATCCTCTCCCGACGGGAAGATATACCAGGTGTCCTCGAGCGTGTTGAGATCCACGCAGTCGCCGTGCTTTCCGAGATAGTCGTATTCGATATGGCATGAGTAGAGCGAAGGCACGTTTTTCTCCATTAGAAATGCGTCGCCGTCCACGTCCGTTCCCCAGCAGCGGAAACCATTCATGTCGTGGATCAGTTTCCCATTTCCAAGACGGATAAACTTCTTTGCGTTCGGGAGGCTATCTACATATACATCAAGCTCACCGCTGGAATACGTTCTCTCTTCAACCTCTCGGCGAACATTCGCGCGTTCCCATTCATACCAATCCGGAATATGCGAGAACTCGGTTTCGCCCTTATCCGCCGTGAGCTCAGAGAAATTATTTATCGTCCAAGACTTTCCGCAGGATTTGCAGAAGAGTTTTCGACCTTTACTCCCCATGCGGAATTCCGCCTTGCAATTGGGGCACTGATAGAGCACCTTGTGTAGCCCCTCCGCATGTCCTTCGTATTTTATTTCTATTCCGCGCTCCTTCTGCCACGCAAAGTCGTCATACTGAAAAGCATCGACGAGACCACTATTTATCTCTTCCACAGAAAGATTCTGCAAATCTTCCTTTGTATAAAAGAGCTTCATCTCCGCTTCCGTAGGTTTGACGCCTCTGTCGTGAAGATTCCAGAACGGCGAATTCACGTGATGTCCGTGGCAGATAAGCGTAACCACGGGGACGTTAAGCGTTTTGCAGAGCTTGCCGAGAGACTCAGGAAGAACCGCCGTCGTTCCGCAGAGAGAATAGCGCGCCTCGGGATATATCACTGCGATGTCCCCATGCTCAACCGTCGTCTTAAGATGACGAATAAGACTTAGGCTCTGTGTAAACTTACGCTTACAGATGCAACCGACATCGCGAAGAAGCTTCTCGCGCCCAATATACCCGTCAATCGCCACTACATAATTGCATTTATTCGGGAACGTCGCCTTGGTAGCGACTTTGAAATCCATAAACGCATTGTGATTGCACAGCAAAAGATAAGGCGGCTTGACGCCGTCCATATCTATCTTTGTAAGCTTATTCTTATGTTTGATCAAATCCGGATAACTCAGGATTGGAAGAAGCGGCATGAGATACCATTTGGTTCTCATCGGCGGCTTCTTCATATCAAATCTCTCAAACTCTTTCTTCATATTCTTCAATTAAGCACGGTCCTACTGAGAACCAATCTTCCTACATGAAATCGCCAAAAGCCCAGACGTGCTCCTCCACTTAAATCATCGACACCAACACGTATATCCAATGCGCCGCAACACCTGCGACTATTCCTCCTATAGTATGGCTCGCAATCGCTTTTCCGATAAGCCCCTTGTAACCGAGGCTATCCATCATAGATGCGTGCGTGCTTAAGTATCCGCTCCAGCACATACACATCGCCGTAAATACCGCAATGTCCCCGGGGCCGATAAGTTTATTCGTCGTGAGGTTCGCCGTCAAACTGAGCGCGGCTCCCGCAGCACCTAGCGCCGTAACCGGAATGCCTATCGCCTCCGGACTTGTGAATCCGAATAGCGGCTTCAAAACAAAATCTATTTTCTCTGCAAGAACGGGGAGCACCCTAATTCCTTCGTATGCCGCGCCCGTATATTCACCTGATTCCGACGGTCCGTTAATAAGCATGAGCACGATAGTGCAGATTACAAGCACTCCCGGAATTATGCTCACTCCCATCTTGACGCCGCTATGACCACCTTCAAGAACGGCAGCGATTGCATGGCTTCCGATTCCGCCGGATCTAATCGGCCGCATATCCTTTGGCGTATTATACTTTGGCCCGGATGTGTACTCCTCATCCCATGTATCGCCAAAATATTTCTTTGTGAACGCAAGCATGATGCGCGTGCTCACGATGCTTCCGATAGTTGCGCCTATAAGTCCGACTCCAACGGCAGCACCTAGTCCCACTCCCATCTTTGGCGAAAGGCTGTACATATATGTGCAGACAATGAGTCCCATTCCGAACGCCGTTCCTAGATTTGTTAGCGCAGGGAATTCATACTTTCTAAAATACTGCCTAAAGCGATGATCGTCCGTCAGCGCGAGAATCGCCGGATTGTCCGAGAGGAATGTCGTGACGACTCCTAGTGCAGCAGCACCAGGGAGTCCAAATATCGGTCTCATTAGCGGCCTAAGAAGTCTGTTCGCAAGAGAGACAAATCCAAACTCCGAGAACAGCGCGGATACCGCACCCATAATAACGCATACCGCCGTGATGTAAAGCACCGTGTCGATAAGCAGCCTGTACGCCGTATTCATGATCGTGTTCAGCGCATTGGCGAGCCCCATATAATAAACAAAGACTCCAAAAAGCGCCAAGAAGATGATTGGAAACAAGAATGTCTCCGCACTCATCTCCTTTTTAAATGAAAACGGTGTATTTTTTTCTTCCATAATTATTATCCGTTCCTACACACACCAGTAGTTATTTTACACCAGAGACCAGAGGCTTGCAATTAAAAAAGGACGGTCCCACCATCCGCATTTGGAACCGTCCTATTATATGCCGCCTCATATGTCAATTTTTACACCGTCTCTTATATTAACTCTTCTACTATCTTGCTTTTCGGTTTCCAACCTTGTAGATCAGGAACAAAAGCACAGCCAGGTAAATCGCCGCAAGCACGAGCGTTACGAAGCACAGTAGATTGCTCTTTGGAGCGAGCCCTACCAGGACAAGAACCGGTGCACCGAGAAGAATACCGAAGCTGCTTCCCGTAACCAGATTGTTCGCAGCCGGCGTCTTCATTCCCGGGTCGATTTCACGGAGAAGAATTACGCCTGAACTAATCGTTCCCGTCAGCATGCCGAACATCGAGATAAGTCCTTCGTAATAATAGTCTTTATATACCGCCTTGCAGACGCGCGTAAGATGAATCCACGTCGTAATCGCGCCCACAACAGTAAGAAGAATGAACGGAAGAACGAGTCCTCTGATATCCTCTATATTAATTCCCGCTATTCCCGCTACAATCATCATATCAAAGAATAACCCCGAGAGCCTGTTCAGAAGATAATTGTTCTGATACTGCCTCTCTATAATCTTACCTGCGCGTAGCTTTTCAAGAATAACCCTAAGAAGCATCGCAAGTGCGGAGCCGATTATAAAATTGAATCCCCAAATAAGAGTGTTTACAGTTCCTGCAAGCCCTTCGCTTATTGCGGAAATACCGCTCGTAATTCCGCGCGAAACAAGATAAGTAACGACATAGACAAGAACTATCATCGCAAGCTGCACGCTGAGCTTGTCGATAGATTCCGAAATCGGCATCTCATCTTTGCTGTGAAAAAAGTCCGCTGTATAAACTTCGTCCTGAACCGCATCTTTTCTCATGCGCCCATGCTTTCTTAATATATTAAGCATGATTACGCCTACCACGCATGCGATTACATAACCCATCGCTGCAATAGCAAGGCCAAAGCTATGTCCGCCTTCGAATCCGAGCGACTGGTAGCTCGCACCGATGTTATTTGCCTGCCCGGGACCTTGACCATATCCCATCGGAAGAAGAAGTCCCGCCGCCTTAAACATCTTTGGCATAATCGTATAACCTAGAAGAATCGTGATAATGAGACCGGTAACACCCTGCACCATATATGTGCTCACGATTACGGCGCCCGATTTGAAACCGGCTCCCTTTTGGGCTTCCTGCATCGCCTTGTCCGGCACCCTAAGGCTCATCGCGATAAATCCGAGCGCGATTCCGTGGTAGGTCAGAATCTCCATGAAGTCCTGATTAATCTTGGCGATGCCGATATACTTTGCGATAAGAAGCAAAAATCCTGCGAGCACCGCAACCGGCATCATGCTCTTTCTTACAAGAGAAAATTTCTGCCTGACAAAATTCGCAATCAGAATTACCGCCGCTATGTAGCCAAACTGAATGACCACATTCCATACCATATTATTTGATGCCGAATAATCCAATTATTCCTCCTCCGCATCTCTTAAACTGCTGCGAGCCTTCTGCCACGCAACGAGATACTTCCTTAAATTCATCCGCCCCTTCATATCGTGCGGCCTAATTTCATAATACATTCCACTGGCCGAAAATACAATGCGTTTTGCAAGAATCATCGCCATCTGAGATATATCGTTTAGTGTAAAGCGCGTGCCACCGACTTCTATATATAATACTTCGCCTGGGGCTCCGTCAGTTTCTGCACTGCGCTCAGCTTCTGCGCCAGAGTTCGCCGTTGCTACACCACCTATGCCCAGTGAGAGTCTTCCATTTGCAACTGTCTTCTCCGAATGGTCATTACCTATTTCTATAAGAACAAATCCATCGTCGCCAAACAATTCATCAGCCTCCATCCCATCGCCTGCAGCACCATCCGCATCGCTGCCTGCGACGCCAAGCATTTCCTCTAGCACATCGTCCTGCCAGTCGCTCCACTCGGCGAGAGTCTCAAACGGCTCTTCGGGATCGGGAAATCCCGTCTCCGTAAACCGCGTCTTGAATCCGCATTCGCAATCAACATAGTCGCCACTCGAACGCAGCGTACCGAGCCGCTTACACGTAGGACATATATAGAGCATCCTTTCAATGCCGTCCGCGAGCCCTCCCTTTGCCGGAATGTATTTATTCATTGTGCCACTCGCAGCTTCCTCCTCGCGCTGCCACTCCCAAATGTCGAATGCGAGATCTCGATTTATAACAGCATTCACTTCCTCCGGCGTCATCTCTTCGAGTTCCTCGGGAGTATAGATATTAACATGGTGCGCATATACTTTTCCGCGGCGCGCATTGTCCGCCCAGCGCGGCATCGCAAGATGACCCCCGTCAATCCTGAACGTCACGAGAGTCGCACCGCTCTTCTTTATTAGTTTCCCGGTTGGCTTAACAACGGGTTTTGTCTTTCCGTCCCAAGTCTGCTCGCCCTCGCTCGCTATGAAAATCGATTCACCATTTTTGATTCGTTTTAAGCTTTCTCTCGTGCTGCTCGTACCGCCTCCCGCTTTCCTGTGCGGGATGATATCCATAACTTTTCCGATAAGTTTTCCGTACTTCGGCATGCGCATAACGTGCTCGCTCGCAACGAAGGCAAACTGCCTATCGGGAAAAGCTAAGCCCACCAAAAAAGGATCCCATGCGCATACGTGGTTTGTAACCACAAATACAGGACCCTCTATTGTTCCAAAATCAAAGCCCTCGCAGGAGTAATCAAATCTCTTTGCGACGGCTCTCTTTGAAACGAATTCAATTAAGTTCCAGATGCTCTTTGGCGTACTCATTCAGCCCCTACCTCTGGATACTATTTTACACTATCTTTCACTTAACCGCATTCTCTTTTCTGCAATGGATATTCCTCGCGTCAGGATGAATATCAGGACAAAATAGATCACGCCCGCGATGGTAAGAGCCGGTATCGGAAGGAATGTCGCCGACTGCACCGTCTTGAATGACGTCATGAGTTCAGGAATGAAGAACGTCGACGCGAGAGCGGTCTCTTTGATCATTATTATGAATTCGTTTCCCATCGCGGGAAGTATATTCTTGATTGCCTGCGGAAGGATAATCTTCATGAACGTATCTCTTCTAGATGTCCCAAGAGAAAGCGCTGCCTCCGTCTGCGATTTGTCAACGCCCTGAACTCCGGCACGAATCACCTCCGCAACATAAGCCGTAGCATTTATGATGAGCGCAACTACAATAGCCTGCGTGTCGCTAACCTCAAACGGCATATAGCGAGGAAGTATTAGCCAAAAGAAATACATCTGAAGAAGCATCGGTGTTCCGCGAATAGCCTCAATATATACATTCACTATCGCCTTTAGGATTTTGAGTCGCGACATTTTGAAAATCGCAATCAGTGTTCCCAGAACCGATGCTACCACAATGGTAAGCGCAGAGATCCAGAGCGTACCCCAGAGTCCCTGCGCATAAACATAGCCGTATTTTTGAATTATTCCAAATATCTGCTGAAAAAACGTCATAGTCCCAGTGATGCAGCGTATTCTGCGTATTCTTCAAACCATGCATCATACTGACCAGATTCATTGAGTTCCTTAAGTATGGCATTTACAAATTCTATAAGCTCTGTCTCGCCCTTTGGTGCGCCTACGCGCTCACCACCAAAGTTCTCATCTATCGTGAAGTAGAATGTATCCACTACCATGAGTCCGCAGTCCGGGTTGCTGTCGATATAGAGCTGCGCATTCTCGCATGAAACCGCAGCTGCATCAGCCTTTCCTTCCTGAACCGAGAGGAATGCATCAGGGCTCATTGAACTTACCTTTTTGAACTCCTTGTATGCCGGAATCTGCGCATTTACGAGTGACTCCTGAATGGATCCGCTCTGCGTAACAATGATTTTGTCCGCAAGGTCTTCCGGTCCCTTGATGTTATCTGCATCCTCTTTTCTTATGAGGAGACCGTAGGTCTTACTCTCGTCAGTAAAGTGGTATCCTATCGAAAGTTCCATCGCCTCTGCGCGCTCTGCGGTATATGCGAGCGCCGAAATAGCAAGGTCGTATTTTCCTTCAACAACAGATGCGATTACCGGACCGAACTCGAGAGGAACGATTTCAAGTTCTACTCCCATTCTCTCAGCAATAAGTCTCGCGAGTTCCATATCGGAACCGACAAACTGATCCTGCCCGGTCTTGCTCGGGTCAATAAATTCTTCAGGTGCAAAATAAGGTTCCGTAGCGACTGTGAGCTTGCCCGCATCTCTTATTGCGCCAAGTCTTCCGCCTGCATCCGCAGGAATGCCGCCTTCTGACGCAGCTTCTCCGCCTGCAGCCTCTCCGCCGCTTGCGGCCGGAGTCTCGCCCTCATTTGCCTTCTTGGCGCAGCCAGACAGCATGCCGAGAGCAAGCGCAAGCATTAGCAAAATTACCAGCATGCGCACCGATATAATTTTCTTTCCCTCTTTCTTGAATAACATTGTATTTACACTCCTTCTTGTTATTTCTTCTTTCTTTGGTTTTCCTTATCATTTAACGTTAGCTCGGGTTTGCTTTATTTCTCTAACGCTTTATCACGATAACATATAAAAGTATGCCTGTCAACCCCTTTTTCAAAGAAAGAATCCTCTCTTTTGCTAATGACAGTTGCCATTTTCACGTTACAATTAAGCCCATTAGAAAAAGCGCACATATTCTGTGCGCCTTTTCCCTGTTCCTTTAAATGTCTTTAATTAACTATCATCACCATCGTTTGAATAGTAGAGTCCGGCTTATACACCACCTTGGTCTCTTCACTTTGTGAGTTCCGTGCTGTATGTCGTCTCGGTTACTGACATTGTAATCTTGCCGCTATCCTTGGTGAACGTCCAGTTCTGGGTTCCTCCTGTATAAGTTGCTACTGCCTTGCCTGTAGTCTCGTCAAGCGTATAAGTGTAGTCATACACTTGACCTCCCAGGATTGTAAAGTCTACTGTGCATCCACCCTCTCCGTCGAACGTATATGTCTCGCCATACTGACCGCTCCATACACCCTTAAGGTCGGCATTGGTGATTACAACTTCAGGATTCTCTGGGTTCTCAGGGTCTTCCGGATTCTCAGGCGGTGCATCTAATTTTGTGAGCGGTGTGCTGTACGCCGTCTCCTTGATGGACATTGTGATAGTGCCATCGTTAGCCTTTGTGAATGTCCAGTTCTGAGTTCCACCTGAATATGTAGCGGTTGCTGTGCCTGTAGTTTCATCAAGGTCATAAGTATAGTCGTACACGCCCTGTCCTAGAACCGATAAATCAACGTGGCAATTTCCTTCTCCGTCAAATTCGTATGTATCACCATACTGACCACTCCATTTACCGGCAAGGTAATCATTTGTGATTACCGTTTCAGTGTCCGGATCATCTGGATTTTCGGGATCTGGATCATCTCC
>JAGAFN010000063.1 GCA_017612585.1 Bacillota bacterium
CCAGAAGGTCACCTTCAAGGTGGCGAACGCGGGAGTCCTCAAGTCCGGCGACGAGAACGTGCAGGTCGCCGACCAGGTCGATATGAGCCGCGTGCAGGCCTACTACCAGGCAAAGGCGGACTCCGCCTGCCTCGACCTCCAGAACTTCATCCTCAACAACTGGCAGAAATACCCCGAACTCTGCGAGGGAGACTGCAACCGCATCCGCGCCAACCTTTATAGCGCGGCTTCGTGCGGCATCTTCCTCGGCGGCGCTCGCGGAAAGATAGTACGATAATATGAACTTGCTGAACACCATACGGACGATAGAGAAGGCGGCAGCGATGCAGCCCTCCGTCGGCACGATTGTGCGCGGCGACGTGTTCCGGCTCAACGCAGCGCCGGACGTCCGCTACGGGGCCTTCGCGTGGCTCCAGAACGAACACTCGACGCAGGAGGGGAGCGGGCTTATAACCTTCAACTTCACCCTCTTTTACGTAGACCGCCTCACCGCCGACCGAAGCAACGAGACGGAGGTGCAGAGCGTGGGCATAGAGACGAGCCATAAGTTTACCGAGGAACAGATTGAAGGCGCATTAAATCAGCTTTCGGACTTTACGACCTATGGTCAGGTGCTTCGCGCAAAGGGCATAGTGGAAGCGGAAAGCGGCAAGTGGATTCACTTTGATTATGTTCCCGGTGAAGTAGATGTAAGAGAAGGCTCTGCGGCTACAACGGGAATGATATGCGTAATTGGAGCAGGTCTCGAAGAGGATGCAGTTAAAGAATTGTTTGGAGTATAAAGAGATTGGATTATTTTGAGATTCCCGTTTATTTATTCACGGGGTTTTTGGAAAGTGGCAAGACCACATTCATACAGGAGACGTTGGAGGGAAGCGATTTCAATGCGGGAGAGCGAACCCTTCTTCTTATGTGTGAAGAGGGCGAGGTAGAATACAATCCCGATGAGTTCTTTGGTAAAAATGTTTTTATAGAATCAATCGAAGAAGAGGATTTGAATCCGAAGAATCTGAAGGAGCTCCTCGTTAAGCATGATGCAGAGAGAGTTATCGTTGAGTATAATGGCATGTGGCTTCTCGAGAAATTGTTTTCTTCAATGCCCGAAGGCTGGATGGTGTATCAGGAAGTTACATTTGCCGATGCAACAAAATTCTTAAACTACAACCAGAATATGCGCCAACTCGTTTTTGATAAACTCAAGACTGCGGATTTGGTTGTGTTTAATCGCTGCGATAAAGATACATTCACCGAGGAAAGAAAACTTGAACTCCACAAGATAGTAAGAGTTGCAAACAGAAAGAATCAAATCGTATATGAATTTGGACCGAACGATGCGATTCCTGACACAATCGTAGATCCGCTGCCATTTGATGTTGAAGCTGACGTGATAGATATTCCGGAAGATGCATTTGCTGAGTGGTATCGTGACGTGAACGACGATCCCAAGAAGTACGACGGAAAGACCGTGAAGGTCAAAGGAAGATGCGCGATGGGCCCGGGGATTCCCGATGATGGATTCGTATTCGGAAGGCATGTTATGACGTGCTGCGTTGATGACATTCAGTTCGCGGGTCTTCTTGCGATTTGGCCGGACGTGAAGAGGCTTAAACATGGTGGCTGGGTTGATATTACGGCAGAAATAAAAGTTGAAGAAACTCCAGTTTACGGAGAGGCAGGTCCGGTGCTCTACTGCAAGTCGGCGAAGGCTACGGTGGCCTGCGACCCGGAAGTTGCAACATTCTAAAGTATTGCTAAAGTATTGTAAACGTACTGAAAAGTTTCAAGGAAAACCGATGGCGAAGTACAAAAGACATTTTGTTTTGATGTCCTATGATGTGGACGCCAACAACAATGCAAAACCGACAATAATAGCAAAGCTTCTTAATGAGACCGCCAATCTCCATATGAGAGACAGGCGGCCGACTTATTATGAACTCTTTTTTAAGGGTCTAAGTTTTATTGCGGTCAGAATGGCTATGGAAATCAAAGAGCAGCTTCATCCTTACGATGAAGTAGATGTATATACGTGGACTGCGGAGGGTAAGGGTGCAACATTCTTTCGTTGCTATTCAATTGAACGAGACGGTGTAGAGCTTGTGAGAGCATATAGTGAATGGACTGTTGCAAACTTGAACACAGGTAAGCTCTGCCATAGAGACGAAATAGATTTTTCAAACTATGAGGTTGACGAGCTTCATGAACTGGATGTGCCGATTAAGTTTCATTTTCCAAGTGATATCGAGTTTGAGAAATGCGGTGAACACATAGTTGAGTATACAGATACCGACATGAACGGGCATATGAACAATACGATTTATCAGAATGTAATTTGGAGCCACGTGCCTGACGTCGAAAACAAGAAACTCACAGGCATAAGCATGCGCTATATGGCGGAGGCGCCGCAGTGCTCTACGGTGGAAATATATAGAGCTAAGGTGTGCGCTGATGCTGACGGAAAGGGTGGCGCCGATGTTGACACTGATGATATGGGGGCCAGAACCAGTACATCGGAGAGTTATTATTTCAAGACCGTGGTTAATGGGAATGTGAATACTGCAGCGCTGGTTAGATGCGCCAAAACGGAGCGCTACACCGACGTAGACAAGAGGATTTAGCTTAAGATTTGGATGAGAATAGGCATAAGTGGGGGCCTTAATCATAGGCGGATTTAGACATATAACATAAGAAGTCGCTATATTGGGGACACCACAAAATGACACACAATATATTGTGTGTCGTTTTATTTTGCCTTTCTATCTGTGGGATTTAAGGGGCGAAATTTGAGCTTTTTGCCACAAAAAAGAACAAAAAGTGTTGTTAGGTGGGGGAAAGTGGTGTAAACTTACGTTAAATTATCATCGGCTTACTATCTATGGAGGCGCGGTTTTTATGTTCATGGGAACGTATAACAATTCAATAGACGCCAAAAACCGCATGATTGTACCGGCCAAGCTGAGAAATCAGTTCAAGGGCGATCAGTGCGTAATTACCATAGGTATGGAGCGCTGCCTTTGCATCTATTCGGGAGAGGATTGGGAGAGACTTTGTGAAAAGTTCATGAGTATTCCTGAATCCGACCTGGATGCAAGAAAGTTCGTAAGGGCGGTAACGGGTAATGCCGCGGAGTATGAATTCGATTCACAGGGGAGAATCATTATTCCGGACAATCTGAGAGAGTACGCCGGTATCAAGAAAGAATTAGTTACCATGGGTGTTATGACTAAAATCGAGGTTTGGGCCAAGGAGGTCTGGACTTCACCTGAGAACACCGACAAGATGGATGCCAAGGAGTGGGCAGATGCTCTTCTTCGATACGGATTCTAGTTCAGTATCGGTATTAAGCATTAAGTATTAAGTATGGAATTTAGCCATAAACCAGTACTCTTTAACGAATGTATTGATGGCCTTGCTATCAAATCTGATGGCATATATGTGGACGGAACGCTGGGGGGCGCCGGCCACGCGCAGGGGATTGCGGAAAAACTCGGACCAAAGGGAACTCTTATCGGAATCGATAGAGATGATGATGCAATAGCTGCATCGGGTCCACGGCTCGCAAGCGCAAAATGCCGAGTTGAGATAGTAAAGGGCAATTATGCGGATATCAAGGAGATTTTATCAGAACTTAAGATTGATAAAATCGACGGAGCGCTTCTTGATTTAGGAGTTTCTTCGTATCAACTCGATGATCCGCAGAGGGGTTTTTCATACATGTGTGACGCGCCGCTTGATATGCGGATGGACCGAAATGATTCCGGCGGCGCCAAAGACATCGTCAACAGTTATCCCAAAGATGAACTTGCGAAAATCATTCGGGAATACGGCGAGGAGAAATTCGCAGCCCGGATAGCCTCGTTTATCGAGAACGCTCGCAAGGAGAAACCTATTGAAACAACAGGGGAGTTAGTTTCGATAATCAAAAGCGCCATTCCGGCTGCTGCAAGACGAGATGGTCCTCATCCCGCCAAGAGAACGTTTCAAGCAATCCGAATCGAAGTCAACGATGAACTCGGAGGGCTAAGGAAAGCCGTCGAGGATTTCTGCGATGTGTTAAGTCCCGGCGGAAGACTATGCGTCATATCTTTTCACTCTCTGGAAGATAGGATTGTAAAAGAAATAATAAACAGGAGAGAAAATCCGTGTACGTGTCCAAAGAATATTCCGGTATGTGTATGCGGTAAGAAGGCGGATGTGAAAAAGGTGAACAAGAAACCGATTATTCCGTCTGAAGGGGAAGAAGCGGACAATCCGCGTGCGAGAAGCGCAAAGCTGAGAATCTGCGAGAAACTTTAGTAATGCCTTGTTGGGGAATGGAGAAATCGAATGCAACTCAGGGGACAGAGAAATATAATTGCAACGATTCTATTTATAGGCTTTATGTGCCTGGTCATGGTCGTTTTGACGGCATATGCAGCTGAGCTTAGGGTTGACAACAATAGATTAATCAGCAGCAACAATACCCTACAGGGAGAGATTGACACGCTGAATGTCAGAATTAAGGCTGCCAACAATATAGAGAACATCGAGAGCATTGCCAAGAACCAGTTGGGAATGGTATATCCCGAAACGGGCCAATATGTTTATATCACCGATAAGGACAAACCACTCGGGGATCTTGCTCTTCGCATTCGGGAGAATGCGTATCACTAATCGAATTTAATAGAACACTTCAGCCGGACAGCCGTAAGCATGCTTCCCGGCTTTTTTCATAAAGGAGAAAAACGCAACCATGATTAAGGACATTAACAAAGTGAGTGTAAGAGGGCAGAAAAGGGTTCTTTTTGTGTTTGCGATACTCCTTACTCTTATGATTCTGCTGCTTTTTAGGACGGCATGGATACAACTCGTAAAGGGCGAGGAATATACGGAGAGAGCTATCGAGCAACAGACCAGCGATATACCTATAGATGCTAAGAGAGGATCGATCTACGACCGCAATGGTGAGATTTTGGCATCCAGCACAACGTCATATAATTTGTGGGCAAGGCCGGCGCAGTTAAGAGAGAATTATACAAGGGAAAGATTGGTGGAGATATCCAGTCTTCTCGCCATGGATCTTTCGATGGAGGCTGGAAAGATTTTGGAAAAGATGACATCTGAGGAAGTGCTCGTAAAGGTGACGGGTGGACTCACAAAGGAAGTTGCGGATAGCATCAAGGCGCACGGAGTCTATGGCCTAGAACTTGCTTCGTACACGGATAGGATTTACCCGCTCGGAACAACTGCGGCCATTGTACTTGGAAGCGTAAATGTTGACGGCATAGGAAGATCCGGAATAGAGCTGGCGTACAACGAATACCTAAGCGGAGTTGCGGGAAGAACGGTACGCGACCAGGATTTGGCGGGCAATCTTCTGGCATTCGGAGAGGTCAAAACATACGATGCTCAGGACGGACTAAACATAGAGCTCACAATAGACGAGGTTCTTCAACATTATCTTGATGATGCCGTACAAAACGGACTTAATACGACAAAGGCGGACAAAGTATGCGGTATAGCTATGGATCCCAAGACCGGAGAGATACTTGCGATGTCCGTATACCCTACTTTTAATCCAAATAATGCAACAGAACCTGCAGACGTTGAAGCAAAGAAAGAATTTGACAAGCTTTCCGAAGGCGAGCAACTCGATATCGTGTACGATCTTTGGAGAAACCCGATTGTAACAGATATTTACGAGCCGGGTTCCACGTTTAAGCTCATTACTTCTTCGGCAATGCTTGAGGAAGGTCTTGCGAATCCGAATACGGAGTTCTATTGCGGAGGAACAATCACCGTATACGATGCTGAAATATCTGAGGCTTTGGACGAGGTCCACGGTCAACAGACTCTTACGCAGGCCGTAGGAAACTCTTGCAACGTCGCACACGTTCAGATGGCACAGACTCTTGGAGTAAGCAGATTCTATAAATACATTGAACTATACGGACTTACGTCGCGTACCGGGATAGATTATCCTGGAGAAAGCGGATCTATGATCTACGATAAGGATGAGTATGGTCCGGTTGAACTTGCGACAACAGGCTTTGGTCAAGGAATAGCCATAACTCCGATACAGCTCATTACGGCGGTAAGTGCTATCGGAAACGAAGGGATGCTTGTACAACCGCATCTTGTAAGAAGACTTATGGATGATAAGGGAGAGACGGTTTTTGAATATAGAACGGAAGAAGTGCGAAAAGTAATATCCGCATCGACGGCGCACGAGATGCTGAGCATTATGGAGCAGCAGATAGAATTCTATGGCGGAACAAATGCAAAAATTCCCGGATACAGGATGGGAGGAAAGACAGGAACCGCAGAGCGTGTAGTTGAAAACAGTGAAGGTGGATATGACGAATATTACAATACGTCCTTTCTTTCATTGGTGCCGATAGACAATCCTCAGATTGCGGTGCTTGTTATATGCTATGCACCAAAGGCAGGACAGTTCGGCTCACAGACTGCGATACCTATCGTTAAAGAGTTTCTCACAAAAGCACTTCCGTATATGAATGTTGAGCGCACAGACTCAGGTGCCCAAGAAGAACAAGAGGTATCATACAGTTATATACCTGACGTAACAGAAATGACTTACAAGGAAGCTGTAAAAATATTGGACGGGTATGGTCTTAAGTATGCGGTAAGGCCAGAACCTTCGGAGGATGAAGTGAACGACGATATGGACTTTGTGGTGGTGGATCAGTACCCCAAGGGTGGAGAGAAGATGCCAAAGGAAGATATAGTATATCTTTACAGGGAATAGACCGGAGAGCTATGGATAGAATATATGTCAGAAATGTTGTGGAAGCAACCGGCGGAGAGCTTATAATCGGATCTTATGATTCTGAAATAGATAGCGTGTGCATGGATTCAAGAGTAGCGAGTGAGAATGCGCTCTTTGTTGCAATCCCGGGAGAACGTACCGACGGTCATGAATACTTGGAAGCCGCCCGAGAAAAAGGATCTTCATGCGCTCTGGTTTCGAGAGAGGTTGAGGTGCCTGAAGGAATGTCTTGTGTGCTCGTTGAGAATACAGTTAAGGCCCTTCAGGAACTCAGCAGATGGTATATGTCTACGCACCTTGCGATAAAAAAAATAGCGGTTACCGGAAGTGTAGGAAAAACGACAACCAGGGATCTCATGTTTGCGGCAGTAAGCAGTAAATATAAAGTAGGTAAAAACAATAAGAATTTTAACAGCGATATCGGTCTTCCACTTACGATACTTACCTTTGAACGTGACATGGAAGTTGGCATAATGGAAATGGGTACAAGTGGCGGTATGGAAGAAGTTGCAGTGCTTGCAGATATAGCAAGACCGGATGTTGCTGTAATAACAAATATTGGAGTATCGCATATAGAACATCTCAGATCGCGAGACAATATTCTTAAAGCAAAGCTCGGAATAGCCAGATACTTTTCGAATGAAAACACTTTAATAATAAACGGAAACGACGACAAACTCGTGTCGATAAGAGATTTGGGTGAGCCGTATAAAATCATAGCAGTTGGCACGGAGGATGCGCTCTGTGATGTTGACTATCTTGTGACAAATATTAAAGAGATAGTATCTGAAGGCCTTATATTTAATATTAGCTGTGAAGAAGGAGAATACGAAGTAAAACTTCCGATACCGGGTGAGCACAATGCACTAAATGCAGCGCTTGCGATAGCAGGTGCAAAGGCCGTCGGTGTATCGATAGAAGATGCGATAAGCGGTATGGGAGAAATGACAACTACGGGTAGCAGGCTCAGGATGATAGATATGGGTGGCTTTAGGATTATCGATGATTCCTATAATGCAGCCCCTGACTCGATGAAGTCGGCAATCACCACACTTATACACGGAGACGGTGAAAAGAAGATAGCGATTCTTGGGGATATGAACGAACTCGGTACCGAGAGCTATAAAATGCATTTTGAGGTAGGAAGATTTGCTGCTGAGCATGCAGTGGATGTCCTGCTAACCATAGGGGAGAAGGCGGTCGCAATTGCGGATGGCGCAGAGGCTGTGCTGAATGAAAAAATGGCATCCGGGGAAAGTCCCGGAACAATAGTCATTAGATGCGAAAACGCGGATGTGGCATACGAGGTATTAAGGAAAATCATTCAAAGAGGAGACATTGTTCTTTTCAAAGCATCGCGTGGCATGGCGCTTGATGAACTCGTAGGCAGAATAGAAGAAGTGTATAAGAACTCATAGGGGAGAGAGATGGACTATTTGCATATTGTTTTGGTGATTATATTGGGAGCGGTTGTTTCTGGTCTTTTGACCTTTCTTGAGATACCCTTCTTAAAGAATCATCAATTCAAACAATACATACGCGAGGAAGGACCTGCATCGCATCAGAAGAAGGCCGGTACTCCAACTATGGGAGGCCTCGCGATGATAGCTGCGCTTATAATTCTTACATTTGTGATGGTAGGCGTATCATCGACCTCTATGATTATGTTAGTTGTGACAATTATATTTGGCGCAATCGGATTTATGGATGACTATATCAAGGTTGCCGCAAAACATAATCTTGGTTTAACAGGAAAACAGAAGCTTGCGCTGCAGATATTGTTCGGAATTGCGCTTGGAGTATATGTTAAATACTTCACAGAACTTGGGACAGCCGTATATATTCCGTTCTACGGAAAACATATAAACTTTGGAGTGTTCTATATTCCGTTTATTGCGTTTGTTCTTGTCGCAATGGCGAACAGCGTCAATCTCACGGATGGACTAGACGGGCTCTGTTCCGGGGTAACTGCAATAGTTGCGCTTTTCTTTGCTTTAATAGGAATCAGACTCGGGCAAGCGGCTCCAACGAGTTATAGTGCAGCGCTCTCGGGTGTATGCCTTGGGTTCTTGGTGTTTAACCGAAACCCAGCAAAACTGTTTATGGGCGATACGGGATCGATGGCCTTGGGATCTGCGGTTGCTGTAATAGCAATTATGATGAAGATGGAATTCTTCCTTATCATAGCCGGATTCATTTATGTTATGGAGTCGCTCTCCGTAATAATACAAGTTATCAGTTTCCAGACTAGAGGAAAGAGAATTTTCCGCATGTCACCGATTCATCATCATTTTGAACTTGGAGGCATGAGCGAAAAGCATGTGGTATTCATGTTCTGGGGGATTGCCTTAATCTGTTCTGTGATTGCATATATAGTTTTCATAGCGCGTGCGTGAAAGTGATTGGAGTGTATGATGCGTACCAATTTGGATAATCTTCAAGGGAAAAATGTTTTGGTTGTAGGGCTAGCGCGCTCCGGGATCGCTGTATGTCAAACACTTCTCGATATGGGTGCTTATGTTACGGTCCACGATGCCAAGGATGAGAATGCGTTTGACAAGAATTTCGTAACATATCTTAAAGGTAAAAATGTAGACTGTTATTTCGGTTCTATACCGGACGACATGTCAAAGTACGATATGATTATGGTAAGTCCGGGAGTAAGTCCCGAACTTCTATTCATCCAGGAAGGAGCCGCAAAAGGTGCGGAGATTACCGGTGAGATTGAACTAGCTTATAGAGTGAGCAAGGGGAACTTTGTGGCTATAACAGGTACGAACGGAAAAACTACAACGACGACTTTGGTAGGAGAGATATTCAAAGCATCGGGACGAAAAACACATGTAGTAGGAAACATAGGGACGGCCGCAATTGCGGAGGCCGCAAAGGCAGATGAGCAGGACTGGCTCATCACAGAAGTCAGCAGTTTTCAGCTTGAGACAACAAAGTATTTTAAACCCCAGATCTCTGCCATACTGAACCTCACTCCTGACCATCTTAATCGTCATCATACGATGGAAGCATATGGTGCGGCAAAGGCCAAGGTATTTGCAAACCAGACAGAGTCGGGATATTTGATAATCAATTATGACGACAAAGAGTGCTACGCGTTGGCAAGGGATTGCAAGGCAAGAGTTGTTCCGTTCAGCAGACTTGAGGAACTTGGGTTTGGAGCATTTGTCAAAGACGGAAAAGTGGTAATAAAGGATGACAAGGGTTTCGCGGAAATATGTGCGCTGGAAGATGTAAAAATAATAGGAAATCACAACGTTGAGAATATACTTGCGGCAGCAGCGATTTCTTATTTTGCGGGTATAGATCCAAGTGTTATAGGTCGGGCAATCTTGGCCTTTGGCGGAGTTGAGCATAGGATAGAGTACTGCGGCGAAGTCGATGGGGTTAAATACTATAACGACTCCAAAGGAACAAACGTGGACGCAGCAGTAACCGCAATAAGAGCAATCAGAGAAAAAATTATCCTGATTGCAGGGGGTGATGGCAAGGCACAGGATTTTGAGCCATTTGTAAAAGCATTTAGCGGGGCAGTCAAGAAGATGGTTCTTCTTGGTCGTGACGCAAAGATAATCGCGGATGCGGCGGAGAAAGTAGGATTCACAGATTATGTATTCTGCAGGGATATGCCTGAATGCGTAAGAATGGCTACCGAGCTTGCAGAGCGAGGTGACACAGTGCTTCTCTCACCGGCATGTGCGAGCTGGGATATGTATGATAATTTTGAACAACGCGGAGAGCATTTTAAGGAATGCGTGGAGGCTTTGAGAAGATAGGATGACACGGGGCATGGCGCTATCGAGAAACGAAGACACAATAAAAATGAATCCGGTCAAGAGGAGAGTAAGAAGGGGGAATGCCGATTTCCCCTTGATTATGCTCACAACAATACTGTCCGTATTCGGAATGGTAATGGTTTTTAGTGCGAGCTATTATAATGCCATTAACGACAACGGTACCCCTTTTTCGTATCTCTGGCGACAGGCATTCTTTGTGTTTAGCGGATTTATCATCATGTATATTATTTCAAATTGGAACTATAATATCTGGAAGACGTTTGCTTATCCGCTTGCGGTAATAGGAATTCTGCTCCTACTTCTCATATTTACACCACTTGGAGTTACTGTGAATGGTGCTACGAGATGGATATATCTTGGTGTCGGTGGTGTTGGATTCACAATCATGCCGGGGGAACTTGCAAAACTATTCCTGATACTTTTCTGCGCAACTTATTTTGCAACCGATATGGATAGGGCGAGAAGTCTTGCAGGCATTCTCCCTATATTCGCATATACAGCCATAACTGGTATTCTTATTATTAAGCAGCCCAACCTTTCAACTGCAATAACAGCTGTAATCATTGGTATTGGAATTGCTTTTCTTGCGGGAATGCATTGGAGATATATTATTCTTATGGCAGGCGCTGCAGTTGCTGGAGGATACTATCTTTTCTTCATAAACAAAGGCTACTGGCACGAGCGCGTAATCAGTTTTATGGACCCGTTTGCGGATGAGCTTGGAAGTGGGTATCAGGTTGTGCAGGGGCTACTTGCTCTTGGTTCAGGCGGACTGTACGGAAAAGGACTTGGTCAAAGTGTACAGAAGAATCTATATCTTCCTGAACCGCAGAACGATTTCATACTCGCTATCATCGGTGAGGAAATAGGCTTCCTGGGCATACTTGCACTTATGATTGTATATGTTCTCCTCATATGGAGATTATTCTATGTATCGATAAGAAGCAGAGATAATTTTGGAATGCTCGTGGGGACGGGGGTTGCGATAATGGTTGCGGCTCAGGTAATTCTGAACGTGGCTGTTGTTACATCTTCAATGCCACCGACGGGAATTGCACTTCCGTTTGTAAGCTATGGCGGAAATTCGCTTTGGATATTCATGATTCTGATTGGAATTGTTCTGAATATATCCAGATATCAGGTTATAGAAGAAGAGGGTGACGCATGAGAGTTCTGTTTACCGGCGGTGGCTCGGGGGGACATTTCTTTCCGGCTCTGGCAATAGCTGAGGAATTCAAGAAAAGAATGCCGGATGCGGAGATGCTTTATATCGGAAATAAGAAGGCTATTGAAAGCAGAGAGGCACCGGCTCACGGAATCGAATTTAAACCGGTGCCGTCGCGCTACCTTGATTTTGGGTACGGCGGGTTCTTTGACCATGTGCGTGAGATATTTGCTGCCTCCACGCAGATGGCAACGGGTCTAATTAAGTCTAATAACATAATAAGAAAA
>JAGAFN010000005.1 GCA_017612585.1 Bacillota bacterium
GAAGACGATAGCAGTAAGACCGAAACCGGCAAGACCGAGGAAAAGAAAGAAGAGAAACAAACTCCGCCTTCTCCTGTAGTACCGACCGCAACTTCGGATAAATACACCTTAGGTGAAAGCATCACAGGAGTTTCCTCTGGCACAACAGCCTCGGCACTCCTTGAGGGCCTAACGATAGCGAACGGAAATGCCAAGGTATTCGACGCAAGCGGAAACGAAATCGCTTCCGACTCGCTCGCATCAACCAATGTCGGAACCGGAGCAACAGTCAAGGTTTACGACAGCGACGGCGTAGAAAAGCTAAGATATTACGTAATCATAAGAGGCGACAACAACGGCGACGGTAAGGTCAACTCGGCAGACGCGTTGAGAACGCAGAGACATAGCGTAGGAACGCTTGCACTATCAGGACCTTCCCTCACCGCTTCAGACATAAACGGAGACGGAAAATACAATTCCGCGGACGCACTACTAATGCAGCGTTTCTCGGTTGGCACGTATTCAATAAGTTGGTAATAATTTGAGATAAAGAGATTTATTTAAGGGGTAAAAAAATGAAGATGAAAACTACAGAAAAAACTCTTATCAGGTTCCTGGTGCTGCTCTTGGTGGCACTCATGGTGATGATTCCAATCACCTGGGAAAAAACCTTCGCTGCGTCATCGTCAGTATCGATAAGCGACGGAGAACCCGATGTCGGCGACAGCTTCACCGTAACAATTTATTATTCCGGTGATTCCTTTGGTTCTGTTGACGGGGCACTGACATACGACCCATCGGTTCTTCGCTACGAAAGCTCAACCACTGAAGCCAACGGCGGTAACGGAGAACTTTCTTTCTCACACTTCCAAGCAAGCGGCGACAACAGCATGGCCATCACCTTCTACTTCACTGTAGTCGGATCCGGAGACAGCAGCGTAACCGCATATTCTTCTGACATCTATAACTATGACGGAAACTCTCTTGGTGGGGATACAGCTGCCGCAGCATTCACTGCAGGTGCAACAAGCTCACAGACATCAACAGACGATAACAAGAATAACGAAAACAAAGATGATGACAAAGAAAACGACAATAAACCTAAGTCATCCAACGCAAATCTTTCCCAGCTTTCGATAGCTTGCGGCGAAATAACTCCTGCATTCTCACCGAGCGTAACGAGTTATTCCGTGACAGCAGGTCCTACAGAGACAGACGTTGATATCACAGCAATCCCTGAAGACGACAACGCATACGTTGAATTCGGCGGATCCCCTGTTCTCACAGAAGACCAAGTTACACGTGTTGTAACAGTAGTTGCAGAGGACGGAACAAAAAAAGAGTATAGCATCAAGATTACGAGAAGCAATCCTGACGGCGCCATAGTTTATGACGGAAGAATCTATACTCCTTCGCAGAATCAGAATATCTCAGAAGTACCTGCAGGATTCCTCTCAAGCAAGATTAATTACAGCGGGAAAGAACTTAACGTTCTTAAGAGCCGCGACGGAAACGTAAACATCATAAGACTCGTTCCCGAAGGCGGTTCCGATTCCGACGGTTCATGGTTTGTATTCAACCCCGAAAATCAATCCTTTGCTCCGTCCGAAATCGTAACTGTTGACGGAAACAAATACGTAGTTGTAAAGAATAACATCGATTTGGTTTATGGAGGACCGGAATCATCCTCCGGATATCAGATCTACGATGCCGGAAATAATACCATCAGTTCTCTTAATGTAAGCGGCACATCAGGGACCGCCATTGAACCTACTGAAGAGACACCGACCGAACCAACAGGCGAAGGTGCGGAAGGAACGGGAGCAGAGACAGAAACAACTCCTACAGAAACAAAGAAAAAAGGAAAAGGAATCCTATGGTTCATTCTCCTTCTGATTCTTGCACTTATTGCTGCGCTCCTATATTTCTTCTTCCGCGATAAGCTTGGAAACAAGAATAAGAGTACTTATGCGGCATTTGATGATGAGGAAGAAGAATACGATGACGATGACGACGACAACACACCATCCGGAAACAGTTTTCTTCTAACACTTGCAGGGCTTAAAGAAGGCCTTTCTTCCAAGCTCTCAAGCAAAAAATCCAACGACAGCCTATACGAGGATGAGTCCGGAATGAGCGAAAGAAGAATCGAGCGTCGCAGAAGAATAGCTGAAGCCGAAGCAAGAAACGCAGCTGCTCTCGCGTCTGGTTCAACGGCTGACACCGATACAGTAGCATCCGCCAACAGCGTTTACGTAGATACGACCCCGATAAGCGAAGGCAGCGTAGTAACCAAGGCAGAGCTCGAGGCAGCAAAGATCGCGGCAGCCGAGAAAGCTCGCGAGGAAGCCAACCGCGCAATGGAAGAAGCCAAGGCCGCACAGGAAGCCGCTGCTGCTGCAATCGCAGCTAGGGATGCAGCTCGCGCAGCAAAGGCAAGAGTCGCCTCCTCTGAACTCGACAGCGCAATGGAAGAACTCCTCGAAGTCGGTGAAGAACTTCACGAAGCCGTAAACGGAAAGGACGAATAACAGCGATTCAACGACGAAGACTGTAGAAAGTGGAATATCTCACTTCGTTGAATCGCCGTGATCGCCTTTATGCATGGCGGCTATTACGCACCATTCTCCGTCTTCAAGGATTTCGATTATTTCGAAATTGTTTTCGTTGAGGCAGTCTGTGACGCGTTCCTTCTTGTCGATGAGAATTCCCGACGTGATATAGACTGCGCCGTCCGACATATGTTTAGATACGCTGGATGTTAATTTCATTACGAGTTCCGCAAGAAGATTTGCGACGATGACGTCCGCCATAAAATCGATACCTTCGGTCAGGTCACCGACTACCGCGCGTGCGCATGGCGAATCGTTTGGATTTGCGTCCGCAGATTCATTCTCGCTATCGCACGCAGCAGATTCTTCATCGCCATCACACACCGCGGATTCATCAGCACTTATTTTTTGCGACTTAAGATTGCTCGCAATGTTTTCATTCGCGACACGCACCGCATCTTCGTCAATGTCGATTCCCAGTACTTCAGATGCTCCAAGCTTGGCCGCAGCTATTGCAAGTATGCCAGATCCCGTCCCGACATCAAGAACTTTGTCGCCCCGATTTACGTATTTCTCCATCAGCCTGAGCGAAAGCGAAGTTGTTTCGTGCGTTCCCGTTCCGAACGCCATCCCCGGATCGATTTCTATGACAAAGAGTTCTGTGTCGCCTTCGTACGCTTCGACATCTTTATCTCGAGTAAATCCATTTAGTCCCGAAGCAATACTTACTTGTCTTAAATCAACCGGAATGTTATCCCACGTCGGTTTAACGATGAACCGTTCCGACACGCGCGCTGTGTGATAGTACTCTTTCCACGCATCCTTCCACTCAGAGTCGTCGCGCCATGTTTCGGTTAATTCGATTGCGCCTTGCGATTGGCCATCATCTCGGTTGCGATGCAATTCATTGTCTTTAGATTGATCACACTGCGATTCGGCATATTGCATTTGCAAAATGATGTCGCGCACGCACTGCGCTCTCGCACGTCCCTCTTCATCGTCCGTGCAATAGACTGTAACCGTCGCAAGTAATGCGTCCGCATCATCCTTATCATCGCCGCACGCATCATGATTTGCAGCCGTGCTTGCATCATGATTTGCATCCGCCTTGACCGAGTGCTCTTTGATTTCAACCTGCTCCTTGTCGTACCACTCAGTATCTCCGAGTCTCGCGACCATCTCCGCGATCTCAAGTGGATTATCTATCACCGCATCATCAATCCCCGAAATCACCAACTGATTGAGCATTTCTTCAATCAGTTCCGCTTCTGTATTTACTTTTAATTCCAAATACTTCATAAACAGTTTTCCTCAATAAAAAGTATTTCTACTCTAATTGTATCAAATTGTACAGATAATTCCCATATACCAAATATATTTATTTTTGTAAATTACTGTTATATAATTAATTCGTTGCTATGCTCCAATCTGGCAACAGAAAGGAGGTGTTGCGATGCCAGTACTAGTGCAAATCATTGTATCCGTCATGGCGGATGTGGTTGCATACTACATCTGCAAATGGTTGGACGGGAAGTCAAAGTAGCAATCAGCCTAAAAAAAAGACGAGAGCCGCCAGCTCTCGTTCTTTTTGTGATGCAATGCCACTACTACAAATCATTTGCTTTCGCAACCTCATTATACCACTACACTCACATTTGTCAAATTTTTCTTGCTTGTGTAAATGCGAGCACCTCCGTTAGTTTATCCCAAAAATCTCTTTCAGCTTCCGCTTAAATCCGCTCTGCTCCTGATAGCAGTTTGCGTCCACGGCCTTGGCCATTTCCTCCACGGCGCGTTTCTGACGGGCGTTTAGCTTGTTCGGGACTTCCAAGGTTACTTCTACGTAGAGGTCGCCCTTACGGCCTGTTCGGACGTTCTTTACGCCCTTTCCTTTGAGCCTGAATACTGTATTGGGTTGTGTGCCTGCAGGAACCTTGTACGAAACTTTTTCTTCGAGGGTCGGTACTGTGATTTCCGCACCGAGAGCCGCTTGGTCGAACGTTATTGGAACTTCCAAATAAAGATCAGATCCGCTACGCTTGAACATCTTATGCGGCTTTACTTCGAGGACGATATATAGATCGCCCGCCGCTCCGCCGTTAACTCCCGGCTCACCCTGTCCTCTGATTGGAATAACAGACCCGTTGTCCACGCCCGCAGGAATATCCACGTTTATCTTGAGCGTCTTTCTAAGTTGCCCTGCGCCCTTGCAGTCCGGACACGGCGTGTCGATTATATATCCGGTGCCTTTGCAGTCAGGACATGCCCTACTCGTCTGGAATGCACCGAACGCCGTGTTCTGGACGCTCGTTACGCTTCCGGTTCCGCCGCATTTACTGCAGCTTCTCTTCTGCGTTCCTGGCGCTGCGCCTTCGCCGTTACATTTTCCGCATTTCACCTGCTTGGTTACGGAGATTTCTTTCTTGACGCCGAATGCAGCTTCCGTAAACTCTATAGTTACATTTCTCTGAAGATCTCTACCCTTCTGCGGTCCGTTCCTATGTGCGGACGACGTCCTTCCGCCGAATCCGCTGCCACCGAACATGCCGCCGAACATATCAAATATATCATCAAAGCTTCCATTAAAGCTTCCGCTTCCGAAGTTTCCAAAGTTTCCAAAATCGCCGTAATTAAAACCGCCCCCGCCGCCGAATCCTGCGTTGGGGTCAACTCCCGCATGACCGAATCTGTCATACTTATCTTTCTTATCCGGATCGGAGAGGATGCTATATGCTTCGTTTACTTCCTTGAACTTTTCCTCGGCAGTCTTGTCGTCGGGGTTTCTGTCCGGATGGTATTTTAGTGCCATCTTTCGGAAGGCGCTCTTAATTTCGTTTTCCGACGCGCCCTTCTTTAGCCCGAGCACCTCGTAATAATCGCGTTTATCCGCCATAATAACTCCATTGTATTGCCGGGCGGCTATTTACTTATGCCGACCTATAGCATTGCTTCTTCTCGTTCTCGTCGCGGGCAATCATTTCAATACTCGGAAACTTCCGGGCCGCGCGGATAAACTCGCCCTTCGGGCTCAGACAGTATCCGCCGCGCCAACGGAAGTTCTCCTCGAGTCTTTGAATGATTGCATCCACTCCTCGAAAACTCCAGAAGCAATACCATAGGGCGGCACAGTAGGCCGCCCGGTATTGCTTA
>JAGAFN010000064.1 GCA_017612585.1 Bacillota bacterium
GATGACCGAAGACTGCGCACTTATGGTAAAATATGATTACTTTAATATGGCGGCTTGGACCACATACGATGTTTTCAATACATGTATAGGTCAGGGTGATAACGTATACACTCCTATTCAGATGGCTAACTATGTTGCCACTATAGGAAACCACGGTCTTAGAAATAAAGTAAGCATTATATATGGTGTAGAGGGCGAAGGAAAGAGTGTTAAACCGGAACCGGTTGATACCGGGATAGGTGATTATAACAGAGAGCGTGTTCTAATGGGTATGCGGAGAGTATGCACGGACGGAACATTGGCCGCTGCATTCGGCGCATATCCGATAGAGGTTGCGGCAAAGACAGGAACAGCCGAATACCAGAGTATCAAGCAGCCCGCGGATGAGGCTGAGTATATTAGAACAAATCTGCATTTAATTAATGCAAAGGCGGGCACAGACATTACTTGGGAGAACGTTGAGAAGAAAATCAAAGAGCTCATGAAGAGCGATGCTAACAAATATCCTACGGAGAGCGATACGGCCGATGAAGCATTGATCATGCTGAGCGATTATAGGATTACACAAAGCATGATAGACGCATATAAGGGCGGATATGAGACGATGTCTTCTATAGTTGCGCTTGCGCCGTACTACGATCCGGAGGTTGCCATTGTTGTGCAGCTCCCGGAAGGCGGATACGGAGCTGATTCGGCAGATGCCGTAAAAGCGATGCTGGATGCATACTTTGGTCTTGGAAAAGAAGAAAAAAGCGATGTTATCTATGTTGAAACTGACGACAATGGCGAGAATATATTGCAGTAAGTCTATTATATATTATAGGAGGAACTGATGGGAAAGGTAATATTGGTAGCATCCGGCAAAGGCGGTACGGGAAAGACAATGTTTTCGGTCAACCTAGGTGCCACATTAGCAAAGATGGGGAGAAGCGTTGTGATGCTTGATATGGATATGGGTCTAAGAAATCTGGATCTATATTTTGGTCTTGAAAACAATGTTGTACATGATATTCACGACGTTCTTACGGGGATGTGCAAGATTAAGGAAGCTCTTATAAAGGATAAAAACTTCAATGGACTATATCTTCTTGCTTCATCGCCGGAGAGAAGCGACGGAACTCTTACACCGCTGCATATGAAGGTGCTCTGCGAAAAACTGAGAGCAGATTACGACTATGTGATAGTAGATGCACCGTCGGGGATAGACGATGGAATGGTTTTGGCTGCTGCAGGTGTTGACAGAGCCGTAATCGTATGCACACCTGATTATTCGGCAATAAGAGATGCGGATAATCTGGACAAGGAGCTCGTAAAACTGGGAATTACCGACCGGGTGCTCGTTGTAAACAATGTAGATGCTGAGCTTATGGCAGAAGGTTATGTACCTAGGCTCAAGGATATTACGGGAATGCTTAAGCCTGAACTCGTGGGCGTTATTCAGAGCGACCAAAATATAAGAGTGTCAACCAATATGGGTATACCAATCGTTATTAAGGATGGAACCTATATTTCCGAGAATTTCAGAAATATAGCTGCAAGAATAGAAAGCGAAGAGAAAGACGATTAGAAAGCCGACGCCAAAGTCGGCTTTTTATCTCTTGCATTAACATTCATTACGAGCGCTATGGCAAGTACGTTTGCAATAATCGAAGAACCTCCATAGCTTAGGAAGGGGAGGGTTATTCCGGTTACGGGCATAAGACCCATAGTCATTGCAATATTCTCGAATATTTGGAATGTGAGCATTCCTATGACGCCAGATATGATGAGAGCCCCATAGAAGTCATCGCACTTATGGAGTATACGCATCATACGCACAAGCAGAAATCCAAAGAGGGCGATGATGGCGACTCCTCCGACCAAACCGAGTTCTTCTCCTATAACGGAGAAAATAAAGTCACTTGTCTGAACCGGGATAAAATCAGTATCCTTAAGTGTTCCGTTAAAAAGGCCTTTTCCGAAGATACCGCCGGAGCCTATTGCAACCTTAGATTGCCAGACCTGATAATTTCCGGGGAGAGAGAAATTGTTGGGATGCAGGAAAGCCTCGAGCCTGTCTTTTTGATAGTCGTGCATAAAGAAATAGGCTACCGGAACCATGGCAAGGACGAGTATAAAGAATTTGGCAAAAACCTTGAGGTCGATTCCCGCGTAAAACATCATTATGATCCAAATTGAGGCAAATACCAAAGCGCTCCCGAGGTCCTCTTTTAGAACTATTACGATTATGGGGGCAGCGATAAGACCGGCTTTTACGAGCGAACCGAATGTATTGAGATTCTTATGATTTTTATTCAAATAATCGGCCATAATGAGGATAAAGATGAGCTTTACAACCTCTGATGGCTGAAATGTTACGACTCTTAAATCTATCCATGCTCTTGCGCCATTAACCTCTAAGCCGAGCCCGGGTACATAAACGAGTGCCAGAAAACCAAGGGCAAGCACATAGAACAAAATAGAAAAATTTTGAAAAAACTTATAGTCTATGGCAATGAGAATCAAGGCAGCGATTAGTCCGATGGCATATGCCGCAATCTGCACGATGACGCTCCTCGAGAAGAAGTTGCTTGCAACACTGGTGCTGCCTATCATAAGAATGCTTACGGAGGCCAAAATCAGCACTGTGAGGCATATGAGTTTATCCACGCTTTTTAAATAGGAAAAATACTTCATGATTTAGGTTTTGTTTCCTTGACATAATGTTGTGGGAAACATTATAATATAATTTGTGTAAAAATGGCAAGTTATATTCAAATTCAGGACTTTTTAGATATAGAAAAAGTTAATATTTTAGAGAAGGAGGTACTGAAATGCCACCGGTAGTAATGACTGTATTGTCAGCTGTACTAACACTGGTCCTTGGACTGTTGATCGGATACATTCTTAGAAAAAACGTAGACGAAAAAGTTAGAGGAAATGCCGAACAGGAGGCAAAAAATCGTATTTTGGACGCCGAGAAGAAGGCGGAAGCAATCAAGAAGGAGATTACCCAGGAAGCAAAGGATGAAGCTCATCGCATAAGAAGCGATGCGGACAGGGAAGTAAGAGACAGAAGAAATGAGGTAAACCGCTCGGAGAGAAGAATCCAGCAAAAGGAAGAGTCAATTGACAGAAAACTCGAGAGCATCGAGAAAAAAGAAGAAAACATCAACAGGCAGCAACAGGAAATCGCCAACAAGAGAAAGGAACTTGACAGCTTTGTTGAGAAGAAGGTAGTGGAACTCGAGAAGATTTCGGGTCTCACAGCCGATGAAGCCAAGCAGATTCTCCTTGAAGAAATTGAAAAGGATGTAAGGCACGATGCATCCGTAATGATTAAGGATATTGAAACAAAGGCCAAGGAAGAGGCGAATGCCAAGGCGAGGGACATAATCGTTGGAGCAATCCAGAGGTGCGCAGCCGACCAGGTCGCAGAATCCACGGTATCGGTCGTAGCTCTTCCAAACGATGAAATGAAGGGAAGAATAATCGGTCGTGAAGGAAGAAATATCCGTGCAATCGAGACACAGACAGGCATGGAGCTTATCATCGACGATACGCCCGAAGCTGTCATTATATCGGGCTTTGACCCTGTTAGACGTGAGATAGCAAGGGTTGCCCTTGAGAAGCTCATAACGGACGGAAGAATCCATCCCGCTCGCATCGAGGAGATGGTAGCCAAGGCCGAGAAGGAAGTAAATAATACGATCAAGGAAGAAGGCGAGAGAGCGGTGTTCGAGGCCGGAATTCATAACCTTCATCCGGAACTCGTAAAGCTTCTCGGAAGGCTTAAATACAGAACTTCATATGGACAGAATGTGCTAAACCATTCGCTGGAGGTAAGCCATTTAGCTGGACTTATGGCCGGAGAACTCGGGCTCAATGTAAAACTTGCCAAAAGAGCCGGACTTCTCCACGATATAGGTAAGGCGCTCACACATGAATCCGAAGGAACCCACGTAGATTTAGGTATATCGGTTCTGACGAAGTACAAGGAATCGGATCTCGTAATAAACGGCGTTGCCGCCCACCACGGCGACTATGAACCAAAGACTCCTGAGGCAGTGCTTATAGCTGCAGCGGATGCGCTTTCGGCAGCAAGACCGGGCGCAAGAAGAGAAACTCTTGACGCATACATCAAGCGTCTCGAGAAACTCGAAGAAATCGCCAATACAACGCCTGGAGTTGAGCGATCATTTGCCATCCAGGCCGGTCGTGAAATCAGAATCATCGCCAATCCAAATGAAGTCGGTGATGACAGCATAGCGCTTCTTGCGAGAGACATTGCCAAGAAGATAGAGGGCGAGATGGAATATCCGGGCCAGATCAAGGTAAACGTCGTAAGAGAAACGCGTGCAACGGATTACGCCAAATAATTGAAACAGGGTTAACCATGATTGTTTATCTGGATAACAGTGCGACAACAAAAGTATATGATGAAGTAGCTGAGAAGATGACTGCCGTAATGCTTAGTGCTTACGGCAACCCATCTTCTCTTCATACTGTGGGGCTTGAAGCCGAAAAACTTCTTAAGGAAGCAAGGAAAACCGTTGCTTCCGTTTTTGGTGCAGAGGAAAAAGAAATCATATTTACTTCAGGAGGAACAGAGAGCGACAATATGGCTATTGTAGGCGCTTACAATAGCAAGAAGCACGAGAAAAACCATATAATTACGACTACGATTGAGCATCCTGCGGTATTAGAAACTGTGAAGAAACTGGAGCGCCAAGGTGCAAAGGTTACATATATCGGAGTAGACAGAAACTCCAGGCTGGATATGGATGCCCTTAGCGACGCGGCATCAAGGGGCGCAGCCGTAATAAGCGTCATGGCCGTAAATAGTGAAACCGGCGCTAGGATGCCTCTATGCCTCGTGGATGAGCTCAAAGGAAATGCCATTCTGCACTCAGATGCCGTTCAGGCTTTTTGCAAGGAAGAAATCGATAATCTTCCAGCGGACTTGATTTCGGTCAGCGGACACAAGATACATGGCCCCAAGGGCATAGGTGCTCTCTATATTAAGAAGGGAATCAACATTCCTGCGCTTATAGACGGAGGTGGACAGGAAAGAGGTCTTAGATCGGGAACCGAAAACCTTCCGGGAATCGTTGGAATGTCAGAGGCGGTTAGGAAAATAGTGAGTGATAAGTCCGGATATGATAGAGTGGCACGGATTAATACTAAACTCAGAAAAGGACTCTCGGAAGAAATCGGAGATATCAGAATAAACAGTCCTGATGACGGAGTTCCGTACATACTAAACGTTTCTTTCTTAGGAACAAAGGGAGAAGTTCTTCTCCATAAGCTCGAGCAGGACGGAATATATGTTTCTACGGGGTCTGCATGTTCATCAGGAAGGAACGGAAAGTCGGGAAGCCATGTGCTAAAAGCTATGGGACTTTCAAAGGAAGAAATAGAAGGTGCGATTAGATTTAGCTTTGGTGCATTCAATACCGAAGAAGAAGTTGATTACGTGATAGATAAAGTTTCAAAAGCCGTAAGTGAGTTTAGACGACTTGGACGATATCAATAGGAGATTCTGTGGAAAATAAAGACTCAAAAGATAAGTTATTAATAGTGCGCTGCGGAGAAGTGGCGCTTAAGGGCATGAATAAGCCTTATTTTGAACGGGTGCTTGCGGAGCGCATAGGAAAGCGCTTAAAGGCATCCTGCTTTTCTGCGGATGTAAAGAGGCACGAAGGCCTTATCTTTGTGAGATACAATCACGAGATAGATACAGATGCGATTGCCGGTGAGATTTCAAAGGTCTTTGGTGTGGCTTCGATTAGCCCTGCGGTAGAAGCAAAATCCGATATGGATGATATCGGAAGAGTCGCCGTCGAATTCATGAACAGTTTGATTGAGGAGCGCGGCGTCAAGACATTCAAAGTAGAGGCCAAGCGTGCGGATAAGAATTTTCCGATTGAGTCTCCGGAGATTGCGAGGATTACTGGTGCAAAGGTGCTTATCGGCTGTAAGGTCATGAAGGTGGACGTTCATAATCCTGAGGTGAAACTCTATGTTGATCTTAGGCATGACGGAAGCTTTATTTATGCAGATAAGATTTCAGGTTTTGGCGGGCTTCCTCTCGGAACGAATGGGAAGGGACTTATTCTTCTTTCGGGTGGAATCGATTCACCTGTTGCGGCATGGATGATGGCAAAACGCGGAATGCTTATAGAGGCTGTTCATTTTCATTCATATCCATATACTTCGCCGAGGGCACAGCAGAAGGTGGAGGAACTCGCGAGGGTTGTCGCTTCTTACTGCGGAAACTTTAGGATGCATGTGGTGAATCTGCTTCCGGTTCAGGAAGAGATAGTCAAGAACTGTCCTGAGGCAGAGACCACGATTCACGTAAGGCGTTTCATGATGAGAATAGCCGAGAAAATCGCGGCGGAGGTCAAGGCCATGATGCTTATTACGGGTGAGAACCTGGGACAGGTTGCGAGCCAGACGGCAGAAGCGCTTGTGGTTACCGATGCTTCGGTAAGCCTTCCGGTTATGAGACCGCTTATCGCTATGGACAAGGTAGATATTATGGCAAAGGCAAAGGAAATCGGAACGTTTGAGACTTCCATAGAGCCATACGAGGACTGTTGCACGGTATTTCTTCCAAAACACCCGACTACCAAGCCAAAGCTCTCCAAAATAGAGGAATCCGAGTCAAGTCTGGATGTGGAAGCGCTAATCGAAAGAGCGCTCGAAACTCGTGAAATAGTGGAAATAAAGGCATGATTTGGTTTGCAAATTAATCTTTAAAAAGTACTGCATTGCGATAGAAAGCATATAGACGACACATATTGCATCGAATCGGTTCACTGAACCGATTTCGGTGCATTTTAGTTTTTTATATATTTTATTTGTTTCGATGCGTGAAATTCTTGAAATATTGCGAAAAATGTGTGATACTAATATCAAGGTGAATAATGTTCATATTTGGACATGGCTTATTTTGATTTTGATAAATGTTAACTTACCCGTAAGGGCGTAAATATTCAATTAAGGAGGCATAGAATGAACTTTCAACTGACGAAGGAACAAGAATTCGTAAGAAAGATGGTTAGAGAATTTGCCGCAGCCGAAGTTGAACCAATCGCCGCAGAAATCGACAAGGAGCATAGATTCCCTGTAGAAACTGTGGAAAAGCTTGGACGCTATGGGCTGATGGGCATTCCTTTCCCAACTGAATATGGTGGCGCAGGCGGAGACAATATATCCTATGCGATTACCATAGAGGAACTCGCAAGAGTTTGCGCTTCGACCGCCGTAATCGTATCAGGTCATACGTCGCTTTGCTGCTGGCCGATTTATGCATACGGAACGGATGAGCAGAAGAAGAAATATCTTCCTGATCTCTGTTCGGGAAAGAAGCTCGGAGCTTTTGGTCTTACGGAACCAAATGCAGGTACCGACGCATCGGGACAGCAGACGAGAGCAGAACTCGATGGAGACTATTGGGTCTTAAACGGTGCTAAATGCTTCATAACAAACGGTGCTTATGCGGATGTATTTATCATCATGGCTATGACGGATAAGTCGCAGGGCACACGCGGAATAAGCGCGTTCATAGTTGAAAAGGGCGACAAAGGATTCTCAATCGGAAAGGTAGAAGACAAGATGGGTATCTGCGCATCTTCAACGACGGAACTCATTTTCCAGAACTGCCGTATTCCAAAGGATCGTCTACTCGGTGGTATCGGCAAGGGATTCAAGGTTGCCATGACGACGCTCGACGGAGGCCGTATAGGAATTGCTTCCCAGGCGCTCGGAATTGCGCAGGGTGCACTCGATGTAACGATTGAATATATGAAACAGAGAAAGCAGTTCGGAAGAAAACTTACTCAGTTCCAGCACTTGACCTTTGTTGTTGCTGATTTGGCAACAAAGATTGAAGCTGCGAGACTCCTTGTATATAAGGCGGCGTATAACGAAACCGCAGGTCTTCCTTACGGAGTGAACGCAGCAATGGCAAAGCTCTTTGCCTCGGAAACCGCGATGGAAGTTACGACAAAATGCGTACAGCTCCACGGTGGTTACGGATATACAAGAGACTATCCGGTAGAAAGAATGATGAGAGATGCCAAGATTACCGAAATCTACGAAGGAACATCAGAAGTTCAGAGGATGGTTATCTCGGCAGCGGTAATAGGTAAGTAGGAGGAGGGTCTAGACATGTTTAACATTATTGTATGTGCAAAACAGGTTCCGGATACCAATGAAATAAGAATCAATCCGGAGACAGGCACTCTTATAAGAGACGGTGTTCCAAGCATCCTTAATCCTGACGATGCAAATGCGCTTGAAGAAGCACTTAAGATAAAGGACATGGATCCTGAGAACGTTCACGTTACGGTTGTTTCCATGGGACCTATGCAGGCACAGGATATGCTCTTCGAATGCCTTGCAATGGGTGCTGATGAAGGCGTCCTTCTTTCGGACAGAGCAGTCGGCGGATCCGTCACATGGGCAACTTCAAATGCAATCACAGCAACTATCAAAAAGTTGAAATACGATATTATCTTTGCCGGACGTCAGGCTATCGATGGAGATACCGCACAGGTTGGACCACAGATTGCCGAGAAACTCGATCTTCCTCAGGTTACATACGTTCAGAAGTTCGAGCTTTCCAAGGACAAGAAGAGTGTAACGGTAGAAAGACAGCTCGAGGACGGTTACGAAGTAATCAAGGTTGACCTTCCTTGCATGCTAACATGCATCAAGGAACTCAATACACCGAGATTCATGAACGTCGGCGGAATATTCAATCCAAATAAGGACATCAAGGTTTGGAGTGCGGCCGATGTAGAAGTTGATCTTAATACCGTAGGACTAAAACCATCCCCGACGAACGTATTCCGTTCGTTCACGCCAAAGCCAAAGGGAAAAGGCGAGATGCTCTCGGGCGATAGCGATAAGGAACTAGCCGAGAAGCTCGTCGGAAGCCTTAAGAAGAAGCATATAATCTAGGAGGTAGAAAAATGGCAGAGAAAAAAGTAAGCAAAGCTGCGAAGGCCAAGACCTCCGCAAAGGCGCCCGCAAAGAAAGAAACTGCAAAGAAAGAAGCTGCAAAGAAGGAAACAACAAAGAAAGAAACTCCAAAGAAAGAAACTGTAGCTACTGAGAACGACTTCAGTCAGTATAAGAATATCTGGGTATTCGCCGAGCAGCGTAACGGAAAGATTATGAACGTTGCACTCGAGCTCATCGGAGAAGGAAAGCGCCTTGCTGCTGAGCGCGGAGAAGGATGCAAGGTCGGAGCACTTCTTGTCGGAGACAAGAAGGATGTGGAGCCTCTTGCAAAGGAATGCTTCAAATACGGAGCAGACATGGCATATGTCATCGCAGATCCGCTTCTCAAGCAGTTCACGACAGATGGATATACCAAGGTTATCACCCAGGCAATCGAAAAGTATAAACCGGAGATTATTCTCTACGGTGCAACTCATATCGGAAGAGATCTTGCTCCTCGCGTAGCAGGTAGAGCAAACGTGGGTCTCACGGCTGACTGCACACATCTCGATATTTCGCTCGCAAACTATATCGAGTTCAACGAGAAGAATACGACGCTAAATACCGCGGGACTTGCAAACGAAGATCCCAAGGACACAAAGCTCAAGATGACTCGTCCTGCGTTCGGCGGAAACCTTATGGCTACAATCATAAGCCCGACATCTCGTCCTCAGATGGCGACTGTACGTCCTGGCGTTATGCAGAAGCTTGATCCGGTAAAGAACGCGACAGGCGAAATCATAGAGATAAAGCCTAAGCTCTCCGAAAAGGATATCAAGGTTAAGGTTCTGAAGGTTGTTAAATCCGCAAAGGAACTCGTTTCGCTTACGGATGCAGATATCATCTGCGCAGGCGGACGCGGACTCGGTGGACCGGAAGGATTCGAACTCATGAAGAAATTTGCCGACAAGGTCGGAGGAGTTGTAGGATCCTCGCGTGCATGCGTTGATTCCGGATGGATTGGTCACGAGCACCAGGTTGGCCAGACGGGTACAACGGTAAAGCCGAAGATTTATTTCGCTTGCGGAATCTCAGGTGCGATTCAGCATCTCGCAGGAATGCAGGATTCTGAATGCATTATTGCAATCAATAAGGATCCCGAAGCTCCAATCTTTGAAGTAGCCGACTACGGTATCGTGGGAGACCTCTACAAAGTGATTCCTGAAATCATGGAAGCATGGGACAAGGCTGAAGAACTTGCAAAGTAATCTGCTAAGTTAATTCTCCTGAATAGTCTTGCGGAGTCAAAGTCCAAAATTCAAAATCTCAAAAAAACTAGAAACGGACCATCGGGCGAAATGTACGGTGGTCCGTTTTGATTTGTCATGACTTGTAAAGTAAATAGGCTTTGTTATGAATTGTTTGGCTTGCGACTATGCGGTTCAGTCCGAAACAATCTTCATTCCGGAGCTCGTTCCTATTCTGTCGGCGCCTGCATCTATCATGGCGAGAGCCGCTTCCTTATCTCTTATTCCGCCGGAGGCCTTTACAGAAACGTCCTTTGATACGGAGGCTCTCATTAGCTTAACCTTGTCAAGTTCTGCTCCGCCGTGACCGAAACCGGTAGATGTCTTCACAAATGCCGCACCGGCATTCTCGGAGAGTTTGCATGCGGTTACGATTTCGTCATTCGTAAGAAGTCCTGTCTCGAGTATTACTTTGACTATTGCATTAAATTCTTTGGCGGCATTTACTACCTGACGAATATCATCTTCAACGGCTTCGAGATTTCCGGATTTTAGGGCACCGATATTCATGACCATGTCGATTTCGTTTGCACCTTCTCTACAGGCAACATGAGTTTCATACACCTTGGATTCGGTTGACATTGCACCTAGAGGGAATCCCACTACGGCGGCTATATTGACATCGCTCCCTTCCAGGAGAGAAGCACAGAAGGGAACCCAATAGGAATTTACACATACGGAATAGAAATCATATTCCAGAGCCTCTTTGCACAGTTTCTCAATTTCTGCTTTGGTGGCATCAGGTCTAAGCAGGGTGTGATCGATGTATTTATTTAGTGACTTGTTCATGAATGTCCTCCTTATGCTCAAGTTTACCCTAACAGTATACCACTAGACGTATTGACATTCCATCTCATTTGTGATAGAAAATGACGGGCATATTATAAATGCGGAAGATGAGGTAATTACAATGGAAATTGAACTCAAATATCATGTGGATAGCCCGGAGGTTGCGGAATCCATATTTGAGGATGAAAAGATTAAAGAGATGACAGATCCGAACTCGGACGAGTCTATTGCCATGAGGGCAGCTTATTTCGATACTGATGACAGGCGACTCGCAAGAGAACTCATGACGTTCAGGGTAAGGCGAGAAGGCTCAAAGATAGTCGGAACGCTAAAGTGGAACGGTCAAGGCGAGAACGGTCTCTACGAGAGGGAGGAAATCAACGTTCCCGTGATAGACGAATCCAAGATGGAGACTCCGGATATTGAGATATTTGCAGCCACACCTATGTATGACGAGCTCAAGCATATAATTGGAAAGCGCGAACTATCCAAGGTAATCGAGGTTGAAGTCGTAAGGAGACAGGCGAGAATAGACAATGGAAAGGCTATTTTTGAACTTTCTTACGACGAGGGCAAAGTGTTTGCGGGCGGTAAAGAGGCTCCAATTTCCGAGCTTGAAATTGAACTATACTCAGGAGATAAGGCTGAACTTACGATTCTCGGCGACGAACTTGCGGAGAAATTCAATTTGGAGCCGGAAATAAGGAGCAAATTCAAGCAGGGCATGGAATTAATCCAGTAAAAATGCCAAAAAACATATGAAAAAAGCATAGAAAACATGGTAAAACGGCCTTTGTTGGGCCGTTTTTCTATGAAGAAACCGCGAAAAAAGGGTTAATTATCTAAAAAATAAGCCACAAAAGGTGATTTTTGCCCAATTAAACTGCCGGTATATTTACTTTTTTACAAAAAAATGATAGAATAATTATTCAGTGTGGGTATATATGTCACACAGAATTTCAGGAGGATAATTATAATGAAAACAACTTTTATTTCCAAAGAGAACAACGTAGCTAAGTTCAATATGGAGTTTACGGCAGAAGAATTTGAAGCTGCGGTAATCAAGGCCTATCAGAAGAACAAGGATCAATTTAGAATTGACGGATTCAGAAAAGGCAAGGCTCCGCGCAGCATTATAGAAAAGCACTATGGCGAAGGCGTTTTCTTTGAGGAAGCACTGAATGAACTTTTGGGAAGTAATTACCCTGAAGCTATAGATGAATTAAAGCTCGAAGTCATCGACTATCCAAATGTTGATACGGGTGAGGTCAAGAAGGGTGAACCGCTTACCGTCAAGATTAGCGTTGACGTATATCCTCAGGTTGAGGTTAAGGACTATAAGAAGTTAACTGTTGAACAGGTAGAGCCGAAGGTTTCTGAAGAAGACATTATGAGAAGGCTCGAGATGGAGCAGAAGAAGGTTGCTCGTTCGGTTCCTGTTGAGAGAGAAGCTGTTAGCGGGGATACGCTTACACTTGACTACGCGGGATTTGTAGGAGAAGAACAGTTTGAAGGCGGTACAGCAGAGAATCAGACTCTCAAACTCGGTTCCGGTCAGTTCATTCCGGGATTTGAAGACCAGTTAATCGGAGCAAAGCCGGGAGACGAGGTGGATGTCAAGGTTACATTCCCGGAAGAATATCACGCAGAAAATCTAGCGGGTAAAGAAGCCGTATTCCATTGCAAGGTACACGAAATAAGAGAAGAACAGCTCCCTGAGCTCGACGATGAATTTGCAAAGGACGTAAGCGAGTTCGACACACTCGAGGAAATGAAGAACGATATCAAGGCAAAGATCCTTGAAATGAGCGAGATGCAGGCTGTAAACGAGGCCAAGGATAACCTTGTCGATCAAATTTACGAGAATAACAAATTTGATCCGCCGGCAGCAATGGTAAGAGAGGAACTTAGCAGAGCACTCTCCGAAAGAGATCAGCAGATGAGATACCAGGGTATTACATTGCAGCAATTCCTTCAGTTCACCGGCGGCTCAATTGAAGATATGATGAACGAGATGAGACCTGATGTAGAAAAGCGTGTAGCGAGCAGAATTCTTCTCCGTTCAATTGCAGATCAAGAGAAGCTTGAGGTTACCGATGAAGACCTCGATAAAGAACTCTCGAGAATGGCCGAAATCTATTCTTCTCCGGAGAAGAAGTATGACGCGGAGGAAATGAGGAAGCTTCTCGGTGCAGAGATTGATAACTTTAAAAAGGACGTAATCATCACCAAGACAATCGACTATATCTACGACAATTCGAACATCAAGAAGGTGAAGAAGGAAGAGAAGAAAGAGAAGGAAGACTAATGCTTATACCATATGTAATAGAGCAGACAGGACACGGCGAGAGGTCATACGATATTTATTCGAGACTTCTTAAGGACCGCATTATCTTTATTGGTTCGGAAATCGATGAGAATGTTGCGAGCCTTGTTGTTGCTCAGCTTCTGTTCCTTGATGCAGAGGACAGCGAGAAGGATATAAACCTTTATATCAATAGTCCTGGTGGATCGGTAACTGCAGGCATGGCCATCTATGACACCATGAATTATATCAAGGCTGATGTCTCAACTATCTGTGTTGGAATGGCCGCGAGCATGGGAGCACTCCTTCTTTCCGCGGGAACAAAGGGGAAGCGCTACGCTCTTCCTAATGCCGAGGTAATGATTCATCAGCCTCTCGGCGGAACTCACGGACAGGCGAGCGATGTTGTAATTCATGCGGAATGGCTCAAGAAGACAAAGGCAAAGCTTAACAAAATACTGAGTGAAAACACAGGAAAGAAGCTCAGCATTATAGAAAAGGATACGGAAAGGGATAACTTCATGACGGCAGAGGAAGCCGTTGAATATGGCCTAGTCGATGAAGTCATCAGGAGAGATTAATGGCAGACAAAAGCGGAAATAAAAAAGGGAATAGAATTTCTTGCACATTTTGCGGAAAGACGCAGGACCAGGTAAAGAGACTTATAGCGGGTCCCGGCGTATATATCTGCAATAATTGCATCGATATGTGTAACGATCTCTTGGGAAACAAGATATCGCCGGATATATTTGATGCTCCGGGCATCTCGTCAGAGGATTTTGTTTACGATGCCGGGAGCATTAAGGGAAAACAGAGTCTTCCAAAGCCGAAGGAAATCTATGACTTCCTTTCGGAGTACGTAATAGGTCAGGATGAAGCCAAGAAGTCGCTCGCGGTTGCGGTTTATAACCACTATAAGAGAATAAATAACCTTGGCGGAACAGACGATGTTGAGCTCCAGAAGAGCAATATCGTTATGATAGGACCTACGGGTTGCGGCAAGACATTGATTGCTCAGTCGCTTGCGAAGATTCTGGATGTTCCGTTCGCAATCGCAGATGCAACGACGCTTACGGAAGCGGGTTATGTTGGGGAGGATGTTGAGAATATTCTCCTTAGACTCGTTCAGGCTGCCGACTACGATATAGAGAAGGCGGAGCGTGGAATAATCTATGTCGATGAGATAGACAAGATTGCAAGAAAGTCTGAGAATCCTTCGATTACGAGGGATGTAAGCGGCGAAGGTGTACAGCAAGCGCTTCTCAAAATTCTCGAAGGAACAGTTGCAAATGTTCCGCCTCAGGGAGGGCGAAAGCATCCGCATCAGGAGTTCCTTCAGTTTGACACGACAAATGTGCTCTTTATCTGCGGCGGTGCTTTTGACGGAATGGACGGCATCATCCAGAGAAGAATGGGTGAAAAGGTTATAGGATTCAATTCGGATGACAGCGCCGTGAAGGTCGATAAGGACAACGCATTATCCTTTATCGAGCCGCAGGACGTCCTGAAGTTCGGTCTTATTCCTGAACTTGTTGGAAGACTTCCTGTAATAGTAACTTTGAACGAGCTTGATGAGAATGCGCTTATAAGAATCATGAAGGAGCCAAAGAACGCACTTATCAAGCAGTATCAGAAACTCTTTGGAATGGACAATGTAGAACTTGAGATAACAGATGATGCGATCGAAGCCATTGCCAAGAAGGCAATAAGCAGAAGGACCGGAGCGAGAGGACTCCGCAGTATCTTTGAAAGCATCATGAACGACATCATGTATGAGATTCCTTCGAGAGATGATGTGAAGAAGTGCATTATAACAAAGGAAACAGTTGAAGACGGCGTGAGTCCGCGTCTGATTCTCAAGGGAAAGAACAAGGAGGCTTCCGCTTCCTAAAACATAGTAGGCGGCCTTGGTCGCCTACTTACATAATCGGAGATTAATATGGCAGATAAGAAAACAAAAGAAAAAGAAATAGAAATAGAAATAACCGAAAATATCATTGAAGAAAACGATAGGGAAGAACTGGAAGAAGCAAAGGAAACAAGAACTGTATATCCTTGTGTTGCGCTTCGCGGGGTCTCCATATTTCCAAACACTGTCGTTCACTTTGACATAGGAAGGGATAAGTCGATAAAGGCGCTCGAGGCCGCGATGGCTGAAGGAAGAGTTCTTTTTGTTTCTTCTCAGAAGGATGAAAATATTCTCATTCCGACATTTGACGATATCTATGAGGTGGGAACGCTGGTAAGAGTCAATCAGATGCTAAAGGTTAGCGGCGATGCGGTGAGAGTTCTGGTCACCGGAATTTCGCGTGCGATGATTGAAGAGAAATTCGATGCTGCTGACTATATGTCTTGCACCGTAAGAAAGTTGGAAGATGAGTTCGAGGGAGACGAACTCTCGGTCGAAGAAAAGGCGGGACTAAGAGTTCTCACTGACTTATTTATAGAGCATGCGGCACTTTCTCCGCATATTACGGATGAAATAGTGGACAAAACTTTGACGGAGGACAATCCTGTTGCGCTTGTAGACAAAATCTCGTCAGAGCTTGCAATTTCAACGCAGAGAAAGCAGGAACTCCTTGAAACCACACCGTTCGGAGAGAGGCTTAAGCTCCTCATCTCCGTAATCATGGAGGAAAACGAAATTGCCGAGGTCGAGAAGGAACTTGCGCAGAAGGTTAAGGAAAACGTCGACA
>JAGAFN010000065.1 GCA_017612585.1 Bacillota bacterium
AAACCATAGAGGCAAGAAATATCCAACCCAAATACGATAGTCTCAAGACAACAAATCTTCCAACATTCTTTTTCATTATAGTTGCAGAGGCTTTGAGTGCCTCTTTAGGCTTAAGATTCGGATTGTCTACCAGGATATAGAATGACATTGCAAGAAGAACCGATATATATATAACAGCTATCAATCCGGCAACGAGTGCAATCATATAAAGAAATGAACCGAGTATCTGAAGCGCTGTTCCTGACTTTGAAAGGAAAACGACGATAAGGGTTCCTACGGCCACAAAAGGTATTGCCACAATAAGAATTATCAGCCACATAAGAACATATGTGGCAAAGCTCTTACCAAAGTTAGCAAACCCACTAAACAAATCATTGCTTTCCATGGAACGCTCTCTTATCTGTCTTAGATGGATTTTGGAGATTCCATATCTAAAAGGACCATTAAGAATTGCCATAAAAAATACAGGAAGTATTGCATACTCAATCCGATCTTTTATTCCCATATATTCAAAATCATAGACATAGGTCAGTCCCGGAATAATTCTTGATAAGAATCCCGGAATATACTGAGTGATTGCAAATAAGATAAAATAACAAATAAGAAGCTTCCCCCAAAATCCCAAGAGAGAAGATTTGGATAGGCTTTTTATCTCACCTGTTGTCGTATAAACCATTTCCCCCTGAGGCATAACCGCCCTCCTTTTTTCCCCATGTATTATACCACGTATTTGACAAATAACCACAGTTGACATACACTAATCACGTAGTCACAAGGGGAGCTTCGGCTGAGAGTTGTCACTATGACAAGACCCTTAAAACCTGATGCGGATAATACCGCCGGAGGGATGTGAGGATATTTGCTGATAGCATATTGCACTCGATTCCCTCCCCATAATATGAGGAGGATTTTTTATGGGAAAGATTAAACTTGATCCAAACAACAAAACACTTAGACTTGTCTTCTCCGCTATAATGATAGCGATTGGAACAGTCCTCTCAATGTTCAAATTCAACGGACTGTGGATATATGGAGGCGGCGTAACCTTCTGCGCCATGCTACCGCTCGTAATCGTATCATTCGTCTACGGAACAAGATGGGGGCTATTTACATCACTGGTCTTCTCCTTGCTTCAGCTAGTCTTGGGCGTCAGCAATGTGTTATATGGAACCAATGTCGGCATGATGATTACCATAGCGCTTCTCGACTATGTAATTGCCTATACAGTAGTGGGGCTAGCGGGAGTATTCAAGGAAAAGTTCAAGAATAGAATTCTAGAAATCATCCTGGGTGTTGCGCTTGCACTCTCGCTCCGCTTTATCTGCCACTTCATATCGGGCTGGATGATCTGGGATGCCCTTTGGCCAAACGACCTCTGAATGGCATCAGCTGTTTACTCGCTCTCCTATAACGGCTCATACATGCTACCCGAAATAATAATAACCGCCGTCGTTGCCTGCATTCTCGAGAAAGCACTTCATTTCAGTACCTGGAGTGAAAAATAGTAATTGCAAACAAAAGACCCGCTCCGCATATTAGCAGAGCGGGTCTATTTTATGTTTTATCCTAGGAGTCCCGAGAGGAGTCCTGCTCCAAACATCGGCGCAAATACTACCGCAACGATTGTCATGAGCTTGATAAGGATGTTTATTGAAGGACCCGATGTATCCTTGAACGGATCACCTACTGTGTCGCCCACTACGGCAGCCTTATGAGGTTCTGAACCCTTACCGCCGAAGTGTCCGCCTTCGATATACTTCTTGGCATTATCCCAAGCGCCGCCGGCATTACTCATCATGATAGCGAGGAGCACTCCGGACGCGAGTGAACCCGCAAGGCAGCCTGCGAGAGCTTCTGCTCCAAGAAGGAATCCCACTAGAAGCGGAACTACTATAGCCATAAGTCCCGGAACAACCATTTCCTTTAGGGCAGCGCCTGTGGAAATCTCTACGCAGCGAGCGTAATCAGGCTTTGCTGTTCCCTGCATGATTCCCGGGGTCTCTCTGAACTGACGTCTTACTTCCTCGATCATCTGATTAGCAGCCTTGCCAACAGAGTTCATTGTCATGGCCGAGAATAGGAATGGAAGCATTGCGCCTATAAAGAGTCCGATTATTACAATTGGATCGAGAAGGCTTACCGACTTAACCCCCGCAACTGTTGAGTATGAAACAAAGAGTGCAAGTGCAGTAAGCGCAGCGGAACCTATTGCAAATCCCTTACCTATGGCAGCAGTCGTATTACCTACAGCATCGAGAGTATCTGTAATACTTCTTACTTCTTCCGGAAGTTCGCTCATCTCCGCGATACCGCCGGCATTGTCTGATACAGGACCATAAGCGTCAACCGCAACCGTCATACCGGTTGTTGAAAGCATTCCTACTGCGGAAAGTGCGATTCCGTAGAATCCGCCGAAGGCAAATGCGATATAAGTTGCAACAGCTATAAGAAGAATAGGAATCATCGTTGACATCATGCCTACGCCGAGTCCAGAGATAATTGTAGTTGCAGCGCCGGTCTGGCTCTGATCGGCAATCTTTTTTACGGAGTTGTAATCACCGGAAGTATATACTTCTGTTATCTTACCGATTGCTATACCGCATACTAGACCTGCGATGATAGACCAAGCAAAATTCATCGAACCAAGCATCTGGTTGCTGAGAACAATGGCGCATATTATTACGATGGCACCGCTGATATATGTTCCCATATTGAGTGCGTTCGCAGGATTACCGCCGTCCTTACCTCTTACCAAGAGGATTCCGAGCACTGATGCGATGATACCAATTGCCGCAAGAATAAGCGGGAATACCGCGTATGTAGCAACGTCAGCACCTTTCCACTGTGCAGCTGCAACTGCAGCAAGCGTAACTGCGGAAATAATCGATCCAACATATGATTCAAAGAGGTCTGACCCCATGCCTGCAACGTCACCAACGTTATCTCCAACGTTGTCAGCAATTACCGCAGGGTTTCTAGGGTCATCTTCCGGAATTCCGGCTTCGACCTTACCAACAAGGTCAGCGCCTACGTCTGCAGCCTTTGTATAAATACCTCCGCCTACACGTCCAAACAGTGCCATAGAAGAAGCACCGAGGCCGAAGCCAGTTACGGCATTTGTGAATGTGTCAAGACCGCTTGCGGATACGAGAATCGCAAATATTGCTCCAACTCCAAGAAGTCCAAGTCCCGAAACGCATAGTCCCATAACTGCACCACTTCTAAAAGCAACAGCAAGTGCCTTTGGCATACCGGATGTCATTGCAGCATTGGCTGTTCTTACGTTGCCCTTTGTTGCAACGCTCATTCCAAAATAGCCTGCAAGAACCGAGAAAAGCGCGCCAAGTACATAAAGGCATGCTTCTATCCAGTTATGAAGCAAAAAGCCGATTGCGAGGAATAGAACTATGATTACGATTACCATCGTTCTGTATTCTCTCTTCAGAAATGCCATCGCACCCTCGTGGATATATCCGGCGATTTCCTTCATTCTGTCTGTTCCCTCTTCCTGCTTGCCAATCCAGCTTGCCAATAAAAATGCTACGATTAGGCCTATGGCTGCAGCAATGGGAGCTACCCATGTTATCATGACTAATACCTCCTTATATCTCTTGTCATGTATATACACTAAAGAGGCACGAACCGCACCTCTTTATTGTTAACTGAAACTATTATATTATTCTAGCGCCACTATTATGTGAATAGTGTTACAAGCGCCAGCGAAAGAACTATGAAGAGAACTGCTGCAACAACTGTAGCCTTTCTCATGAATTCTTCGATTGGCGTGCTTCTCTTCTTGCCGAAAAGCTGCTCGGCTCCACCGGCGATTGAACCGGAAAGCCCGTCGCTGTTGCTGGACTGCATAAGCACGCTAACAATAAGAAAGATGCTTACCACCAGCAATACTATCATCAAGAATGTTTGCATTTCTATTACCTCCTAGATAGTCAACGGCAAGATTTTATCACAAAAATATTGGTAAATCAAGGACTTTAAGCGAATTCAACTATTCCCAAAAACTTCTCCGGTTCAAGGCTTGCACCACCAACGAGTGCCCCGTCGATATCCTTCATAGCCATGATTTCCGATGCATTTTCAGGCTTTACGCTTCCGCCGTACTGTATTGTGATTCTGGATGCAGTTTCGGCATCGTAGATATCAGCTACCGTATCTCTTATTAACGTGCACATTTCCCCTGCCTGCTCTGGAGTCGCCGTCTTTCCTGTACCTATTGCCCAAATAGGCTCATAGGCAATTACCATAGTCGCAACCTTCTCGGCCGTCAAATCCGCAAGATCCTTCTCAAGCTGGTATTTTACGATCTCAGAGGCCTTCCCGGCCTCTCGCTCCTCTAAATTCTCGCCAACGCATAGAATTGGAACCACATCGCTGTCCCAGAAGATATGCTTCAGCTTATTATTGATACTTTCGTCCGTTTCATTGAAATACTGACGCCTCTCGGAATGACCGATGATTATGTAATCCACACCGATTTCCAAAAGCATTGAAAGCGAAACCTCGCCCGTATATGCTCCCTCATCTGCAAAATGCACATTCTGGGCACCAACACCGATATTTGTATCCTTGAATTCCTCCACGAGTGCCTGGAGCTGGGTAAACGGTGCGCAAATGGCAACTTTAGTTTCCTGATCGCCTTTGTAAATCTTCTTAAACTCTTTTGCAAACTCCTTTGCACCGTCTATAGTCTTATACATTTTCCAATTTCCTGCAATTAACGGAGTCCTACCGTAGAAATCGTGTCTTGCAACTTTTTCAGACATATTCTTTCCTCATCCAATAATTAATACAATAACTTTTTTGTACGATATCTTGCGCATCCTTATTTCTCAGGAATAATAGCAATCCCCGGGAGTTCTCTTCCCTCAAGGAACTCCAGCGAAGCTCCTCCGCCCGTGGATATATGGGACATCTTATCAGCAAACCCAAGCTGATCGACAGCAGCCGCAGAATCTCCGCCACCGATAATGCTTATAGCTTCTGATTCCGAAATGGCTCTAGCGACTTCTTCAGTTCCCTTTGCAAAGTTAGGCATTTCGAATACTCCCATCGGCCCATTCCATACGACGGTCTTGGCATTCATTATTTCTTCCCTGAAGAGCAAAATAGTCTCCGGTCCTATATCCATGCCCATCATATCTACAGGAATCTCTTCCCTAGAAAGAACCGCTATGTTAGCATCGTTTGAGAATTGATCTGCACACACAGTATCTAGAGGAAGAAGAAGCTTTACATTCTTCTCTTCTGCGAGCGCTATCAGGTTTTTGGCGATATCGATGCTTTCTTCATCAAGGATCGATTTCCCTATTTCAAGCCCCATAGCCTTGAAGAAAGTGAACATCATTCCGCCACCTATGATAAGCGAATCGACCTTATTAAGAAGATTCTCTATGACCTTGATCTTGTCTCCAACCTTGGCTCCACCCATAATAGCAACAAAAGGTCTTTCCGGGTTATTGAGCGCTCCGCCTAAATATTTGACTTCCTTTTCAATCAAGAGACCGGAAACAGCCGGAATATAGTCGGCAACACCTGCGGTCGATGCATGTGCCCTATGCGCTGTTCCAAATGCTTCCTGAACAAAGACATCACCCAGCGATGCAAGGTCTTTTGAGAATTCCGCATCATTTTTTTCTTCTTCTTTTCTGAATCTAACATTCTCAAGAAGCGCAACCTCGCCGGCTTGGAGCTTGGATACCGTATCCTTTACATCATCATCTACAACACTGTCTGATGCTGCAAAAATAATCGGCATGTCCAAAAGGTCCGAGAGTCTGACCGCAACAGGAGCAAGCGAAAACTCTTCCTTTGGTTCTCCCTTTGGTCTTCCCAGATGTGACATCAGAACAACCGATGCCCCTTGCTCTACCAGATACTCTATAGTAGGTAGTGCTGCACGAATTCTCGTGTCGTCGGTAATAAGCCCTTCTTTGTTAAGAGGAACATTAAAGTCGCATCTTACCAGAGCGCGTTTACCTTTCCAATCAATGTCTCTAATTGTCTTTTTCATCTTTACACCTATTAAATAAACTAACTACACCTTTTCCAAGCCTCTCACTCGCAAACTATTTCTTCGTTTTCTTGGTCGTTTTCTTTACGGATTTCACCGCAGTTTTCTTTGTCGGCTTTGCCTGAGTTTTCTTTGCTGTTTTCGATGCCGGATTTTTAACAGCTGTCTTTGACCTGCCTTTTGATTTAGTTTCTTTTTTGTCAACACTGTTCATGTATTTAATCATCTCCAGAAGCTTTGATGCGTAACCGAACTCATTGTCATAATATGCGATAAGCTTGAAGAAACGATCGTTTAGTTCTATACCTTCCCTGGCGTCAAAAATCGAAGTGCATGGGTCGCCGACGAAATCTCCGGTGACAACTTCGTCGTCAACATATTCAATTACGCCTTTCATTGGACCATCTGCAGCTTTCTTGACGGCTCTGCAGATATCCTGATAATGCGCCGACTTCTTGAGCATGACGTTAAGGTCAACTATCGAAACGTCCGCCGTTGGAACTCTATATGATATTCCTGTCATCTTTCCTGCGAGGGTCGGAATAACGAGACCTACAGCTTTTGCGGCACCCGTTGTTGACGGAATGATGTTACCAAATACGCTTCTTCCTGTTCTCCAATCCTTCATCGAACGGGCGTCGACAACCTTCTGCTTTGCTGTTGCCGCGTGAATTGTTGACATAAGCCCCTGCTCTATCCCAAAATTGTCTTCTAGAACCTTGCAGAGCGGGGCGAGACAGTTGGTTGTGCAAGACGCATTTGATACTACCTGCATATCGCTCTCATAAAGATTATGGTTTACGCCATAGACAAATGTCGGTGTCGTCTTATCCTTTGCCGGAGCTGATATGATAACTTTCTTTGCCTTTCCGTATGTTATGTGAGCCATTGAGTCTTCTGTTGTAACATATGCGCCGGTAGCTTCAATAATATATTCAGCACCGCATCTATCCCAAGGAATATTTCTTGCTTCGGACTCGCTAAATACCTGGACCTTCTTTCCGTCGATTACAAGACCGTTTTCATACTTCTTTACAGGAACCGGAAATCTTCCGAATGTCGTATCGTACTTAAGCATATAGACCATATAATCAAGATCGGCGTTTCTGACATTTATCCCAACAATCTTGATCTCCGGCATTGCGAGCGACGCTCTTATGGCGACCGTAGCAATTCTTCCGAATCCGTTAAT
>JAGAFN010000066.1 GCA_017612585.1 Bacillota bacterium
ATCGGCATCATGAGCGCATCGCTAATTCCGGTCGTGGTGCTCACCGTATTAAAGAGAAAAAAAGACAACTAGGATAAAAAAGATAAATATGATTTTCAAAAGCCTCATGTACTATGAGGCTTTTGGGCTTATAGGACAAAACGGGTATCCAAACTTAATGGGGGTTTCTCCAAAGTTAATTGGGGTCTGGAATTGGGGGCTGTGTGAAATAATCCAAAGTTAATTGGGGTCTGGAATTGGGGACGGCCTTCAAAGAAATTAGAAAAAAATAGCAGAATAGGGGCCTGGTTTTCGGCCCCTATTAGCGTGTCGTTAATTCTTTGTTGGGTATATACGCTTAGCTTGAACAAGAGCAAGATCTTTTGGGGAAGAAAGCATCGCGGCGTTCTTTCTTTGAGAAAAGAGAAAGCGGTTTCGCATATGCTCGAAGTTAGCATAACCTCTTCCACTTCTTTTCATATCTTTTGGTATACGGTTTAATGATTCGATTCCTCCGTTTGAAAGTCTGCAGTCGTAAGAGCCGTTCTTGGGAGAATCGAAAGAGGGCAAATCGCTTGACCTCTTTTTATCTGCTTATTAAATCTGCCCCCAAAACCAGCCCCCAAAAAACTTTGGAGTTTCTTCACATAAGGACTGAATCCTGCTAACTAAAGTTGCCCCCAATTAAGTTTGGATACCCGAAAAAACTCCGAGGATATCCTCGGAGTTTTTTGTGAATCATTGGTTTGCTGCGGATGCTAGCCACAATAGGGCTATAGTAATGTGGCTCCATCAGTAATATGACTACCAGTAATATGATTTTGTCGCTCCGCATGAAACGGCGTACTCAACACACTCTTTCGCATAGTCTTCTTCAGTCGTCGTATCGCCGACAATCTTTTGGTTTTCTTTGCGGACGCCGAATGGACGATAACGAATCAGCTTATAATCGCATTTATCTTGAATGATTGAGGACACGTATTTGATTGTGTCCTTATTTTCTTTGTCGTGATTTGGAAAGAGCACGGTTCGGACTTCGTGCAGTTTATTATTATTCAATAGAAATTCAAGAATCTTTAGCACGATGTCGTTTGGATAGCTGATTAGTTTATCTGACCAGTCTTTATCTACGGCTTTTACATCCAGCATCACTCCGTCAACCACGTCGAGCAAGCGCGGGTCCGCAGAGAAATCGTAGGATCCGTTTGAATCAACAAGAACTGTTAATCCAAGCTCCTTTACGAGAGGAAAGAGTTCCAAGAGAAAATTGTGATAGAGAGTGCATTCGCCTCCGGAAGTTGTGATGCCGTCGATATAGGGTGCGGCTTTTTTGATCTCATCCAAGAGCCCGGAGACAGTCATATCAACAACCTTTGGAGACGCACTGTTCTCGCATACGGAAATGCAAGTGTCACAGTTGACGCAGAGCAATTTGTTCCAGACAACGCTACCGTCATCAATCGTAAGCGCGTTCGACGGGCAAGTGGCCACGCATTTACCGCAGCTTACGCAAAGATTGATCGTCTCCGGATTGTGGCAAAAGAGGCAATCAAAAGGACAACCTTGGAAAAAGATGGCCATCCTGTTGGAAGGGCCATCTACATTTGAAAAGGGTATTATCTTGTTAATCTTAGCGGTCTTCTTCATGGTGCTGAACTCTTCTGTCCAAGGCATGAGCCTCTTCCTTTGCGCCCTTACCAAATACGGTTACGTTATTGAGCGATTGTTTCTTGGCATTCAATTTATCTATCTCTGAACGCTTAACCAAATAACCTGTGACTCTTACGACGTCGTTATTCTCAAGATATCCGCTGAAGTATCTAAGGCCTCTTTTGAGAGAACCTTTGATAATCGGAAGAATTGCTTCCGGCGTCTTAAGATATGTTTCTTCAAATTTAAAAATGTCTCCGGTCCCCGTCGGGAAGAACGGATGGAACTTCTCGTTCACCTGAAGCTGCTCGAGCATGGTCGGTTCAGATCCAATCGGGATACGCGTTCCCGGAGAGTTTTCCATACCATCGCTGTCTATACCGACTTGTGCGTGAAGGCGGTACTTATGATTAAATCCGTCGCAGTAGGGGGCGGTATGCGCGGCGACGAGTTCCTCGAGCCTGTTCATGATTTTGATTCCAAGAGCTGTTGCTTCGTCGTTAAGACCGAAGCCATTCTTGGTATCGTCAATTCCGAGAAGGTGGTTAACGCATTCCGCGAGACCCACCATACCGAACATTCCGGTGAAATTGTCCTGCTTTACGAAACCTTCCGTGGCAAGGAAATTGCATTTGAAGAAAGTTGATTCCTCTACGATGAATTTTACGCGCTTATCCATATACTCGAGCTGAAGGTCGACGTATTTCGGAAGCACATTCTCAAGGAAATCATCGACGTCCTTCGCTTCGAGCGAGCATTCGTACATTCTAAGTCTTGGGAGTGTATATCCGCCGCCTGCCTGTTTAAGACCGTTATAGCAGGAAGCAATCGCGTAATCCTCGCCCCATTCTTCAGCAAACATTCTGTGGTTGCAGAAGGATGGTTTTGCAGTCTTAAGCATGCATTTGATGCATTCGATTGCAAATTCATCGCTTGTAAGCTCAGGGTCATATTTGAGCGTAAGATTAGGAACGGCGAGTTGCATCTCTTGAGTTAGTTCCAAGAGAATCCTTCCCGTTACCGTGTCCTTTGGTCCTATATCCGCATGAACAAATGAATCCGTGAGCTGTTTGTCAATCTGCAAGAGGAAGAGCTTTAAAACCTTCTTTGCAAACTCGCGGTCCTCTTTAAGGACAAATGGTTCAAGAAGCGTATCAAGGTCGCCCAAATAAACGGGGAAGGAAGTAATCGACGGAACATGGGTGTAGAGAATCATAAGTGCTGTCGTGGCTTCCATCAAATCCTTCGGCGGATCTAACTCCAAAAACTCGCAGCCTTTTTCAAAGAGCACGGAGAAATCGGGGCAGATATACCTTGGGCGATAAGGCATCGGACCCTCGTTAAGGTCGCAGAGAATGCCCTTTGCCTTTGCCTCGTAATACTCGTCGCTGTACGTCAAAGAATCATCCGTGCTTTCGCCGAGCCTCGCAAGTGCGAGAACTTCCTGATGATATGTAAGCGTTGGATCTTTGATGATATCTAATGCTTGGCTCATTAATAACCTCCGGTTTCCGTTATACTCTATATAAACTCAAGTGTTTCCATTGAAATTAATATGATTGCATTTGAGTGTGGTCAACATAATATTATAGCACATTATAATGGCGTAAACTCATACAAAAATCATTGATTATGGCCTTTTTATGTGATAAACTAGCGGGGTACAATTGTTTTGGCCTATGCCAAAGATTATACGGGCTGAGAAGGAGACAAAGTAGCGGCAGAGTAAGACCCTTACAGAGAGTCGATTCGTTTGCGGAGAGCGACCTAAATAGAGCGCAATCCGTAAAAGGCTGAGAAATCGACGGTGATACTGCGACATGCGAATATCACTCCGGAGTCCGACATTCCAAAGAGAGGCACAGTATGTTATCCGCGACGGAGAAAGCGGGTGCAAGCTGTATGCAACTGGGGTGGTACCGCGGTCAAGAGATGATCGTCCCCAAGAATACTTTGGGGACTTTTTATTGCCCCTAATACGGAAAGATTTATTATCAAAGGAGAGGAAAAGGACATGTTTGAAAGACTGTCGGATCTACCTGTGGCGGAAGTGCAGAACAATCAGGTGGAAAAGTGGAAGAGAGAAGACCTTCTTAAGAAATGCATTGAGGCGCGTGAAGGAGAACCCAAATGGGTTTTCTACGAGGGACCTCCTACGGCAAACGGAATGCCGGGTATTCATCACGTAATGGCGAGGACCTTAAAGGACTCCGTCTGCCGCTACTGGACAATGAAGGGTTATCAGGTAAACAGAAAGGCCGGATGGGACACGCACGGGCTTCCTGTTGAAATTGAAGTTGAAAAACAGCTCGGCATGAATGGCAAGCAGGATATCGAGAAATACGGTATCAAAGAATTCAACCAGAAATGCCGCGAATCCGTATTCACATACACGGACAAATGGCGCGAGATGTCGGAACGCATGGCATTTCTCGTTGACCTCGACGATCCGTATATCACACTCGATAACAATTATATCGAATCCGGTTGGTGGATACTGAAGGAGTTCTTCAAGAAGGGACTTATCTACGAAGGACATAAGATTCTTCCTTATTGTCCGCGCTGCGGAACGGGACTTGCTTCGCACGAGGTTGCTCAAGGTTACAAGGAAGTAAAGGTAATAACGCTTACGGTTAAGTTCAAGAAGAAGGGGACGGATAACGAATACTTCCTCGCCTGGACTACAACCGCTTGGACGCTCGCATCGAACACCGCGCTTACGGTTGGATCTGACATCGACTACGTAAAGGTCAAGATGCTTAACGGCTCTGACGAGGGCAATTATTTCTATCTTGCAAAAGGTCTCGCCGACAAGATTCTCGGAGAAGGGAATTACGAAGTGGTCGAAGAGATGAAGGGTAAAGACCTTGAGTATATGGAGTATGAACCAATCATGCCGTTCTTAAGGGAAGCTCTTGGAGATGACGTGAAGGCATTCTTTGTTACATGCATGGACTATGTATCTACGGAAGACGGTACGGGTATTGTTCATACGGCTCCGGCATTCGGTGAAGACGACTATAACTGCGGAGTGAAATACGGACTTCCCGTATTCCAGCCGGTCGATGAAACGGGTAAATACACTACGACTCCGTGGAAGGGCCGCTTCATAATGGAAGACGGTCTCGACGTAGATATTATCAAATGGCTCGACAATAAGGTTTTTGCAAAGCAGAAGATAGAGCATAATTATCCGCACTGCTGGCGCTGCGGAACGCCGCTCGTTTACTATGCTCGTAAGAGCTGGTATATCAAGATGAGCGCGCTAAAGGATGAACTTGTGGCAAACAACAATACGGTTGATTGGCATCCGGATTTTGTGGGCGAAAAGCGTTTCGGAAACTGGCTCGAAGAAGTTAAGGACTGGGCAATTTCGAGATCGCGTTACTGGGGAACGCCTATTCCGATCTGGCGCTGCGAATGTGGTGAGATTGATTGCATAGGAAGCCGTGCGGAGCTGGTTGAACGTTCTCTTGAAGATATTGACGAGAGCATTGAACTCCACAGACCATACGTCGATGAAGTTCACATCACTTGTCCAAAATGCGGAAAGCCGATGACTCGTATAACCGAGGTTATGGACTGCTGGTTCGACTCGGGTGCGATGCCCTTTGCGCAGTGGCATTATCCGTTTGAAAACAAAGAAGCCGTCGACTCCGGCGGACTGTTCCCTGCGGACTTTATATGCGAAGGAATCGACCAGACGAGGGGATGGTTCTATTCTCTCATGGCTATTTCCACATTCATCAAAGGCTGTGCGCCATATAGAAACGTACTCGTAAACGACTTAATCCTCGACAAAGACGGAAAGAAGATGAGTAAGTCTAGAGGAAATACGGTCAATCCTTTTGAACTCTTTGATAAATACGGTGCCGACGCTACGAGGTGGTATCTCCTTTCGGTTTCGCCTGCGTGGACGCCGACTAAATTCGACGAAGAGGGCCTCAAGGACGTAGTCAGCAAATTCTTTGGTACGCTTAAGAACGTATATAATTTCTTTGTTCTATATGCGAATCAGGACGATGTTGTACTGAACAATTTCACGGGGCTTCCTGTTCCGTATAGCGAGAGACCGGAACTCGATAGGTGGATAATATCCAAATACAATAAGCTGATAAGAGATGTCAGGGAGTATATGGATGCATACGACCATATGAAGACCGTGCGCGCTCTTACGGACTTTGTAAACGAGGATCTCTCCAACTGGTATATACGCCTTGCGCGTCGCCGTTTTTACGGAGCTGAGATGACCAGAGATAAGGACGCTGTCTATTATACGACATACGAAGTTCTGGTAGGCGTGTCGCAGCTTATGGCACCGCTCGCACCGTTCCTCTCGGACGAGATATATACAAAGCTTACGGGCGAGTACAGCGTTCACACATCATATCTTCCGGAGGCCGATGAGTCTCTGATAGACGAGCAGGTTGAAGCGAGAATGGACCTAGTAAGAACACTTGTTACGCTCGGCCGTGGAACACGTGAGAAGGAGAAGATTAAGGTTAGACAGCCGCTCTCCGAGATTCTCGTTGACGGAAAGTACAAGGATACGATTGAAGATCTCGTTCCGCTAATCAAGGAAGAACTCAACGTGAAGAATGTAGTGTTTGCTGACGACCTCGATACATATATGGATCTTAGCCTAAAGCCGAACTTCAAGGAGGCTGGTCCTGTTCTCGGTGGTAAGATCAAATCATTCGGACAGGCGCTCTTGCAGGTTGATCCAAAGGCATTCATCTCCGAGATAGAGGCCAACGAAAAGGCAGCTCTTGTTCTCGATGGCGAGGAAACAGAAATCACAAAGGATCTCGTCGATATCAGAATCAGCGCCAAAGAGGGCTTTGCCGTTGCGATGGAAAATAACGTCTTCACAATCCTCGACACGACACTTACGGACGAACTCGTGAACGAAGGCTTTGCGCGCGAACTTATCTCCAAGGTTCAGCAGCTGAGAAAGCAGGCCGACTTTGAGATGATGGATAGAATCAACATCTATGTCGATGCCGACGATGACATCAAAAACGCAATCGCAATTCACGAGGCCTACATCAAAGAAGAAACACTTGCAGACGCGATAATCGACGCAAGCGACCTCGACACGTTCGATCTCAACGGACATAAGACGGGAATCAAAGTAGAAAGAATATAGCACATTTTAAAACGAGGGGTATGTATGTTCATGGAACGCTCTCGCTCTGTCCTCACGCAGCGGTACTAAGCGCTTTCGTCGTGGCCTTCCACAAGTGGAGGCCGCTCGAAACCACTAAGTACCGGCGTTGCGGACGTCCACTTGCATACATACTCCTCGTTTTTATGTGCTATAATATATCTATGGTAGATTTACGCGATATGACAATTGGGGAGATGGAATCGTTTTTCGTGGAACTCGGTGAGCCGAAGTACCGCGCTCACCAGGTTTTTTCGTGGCTTTATAAGGGCGTTACGGATTTTGACGAGATGGTCAATATTCCGAAGGTGCTTAGAGAGAAACTTTCAGGAGCAGTTTATATAGGAAGACTCGCCATATTGGAGGTGCAGGAATCAAAGAGCGACGGGACGCAGAAGTTTTTGTTTGGGCTGACGAATGGAGGGGGGACTAACGTCGTCGGTGCGGATATGGAAATGACGTATGCCAATGCGTCAGATGCTGACATGAGATGCGCCGATGCCGTTGAAGCTGTCTTCATGAAATACAAATACGGAAATTCAATTTGTATATCTTCTCAGGCGGGATGTCGCATGGGCTGCAAGTTCTGCGCCTCCACGAGAAATGGTCTATCTAGAAATTTGACCGTCGGGGAAATGGTTTCGCAGGTGTTGGAAGCGACGAGACAGACAGGAGAATTCATAGGACATATGGTTGTTATGGGGACAGGGGAACCATTTGACAATTACGAGAATCTATCGCGCTTCATAAGTATTCTTCACGAAAAAGAAGGACTCGGACTAAGTAACAGAAATATTACCGTTTCTACATGCGGAATTGTTCCCAAGATATATGATTTTGCAAAGGATCATCCGCAGGTGAACCTTGCGATATCGCTTCACGCGGCCACCGATGGAAAGCGCAGTGCCATGATGCCGATAAACAATAAATACAAAATTGCGGAAATCATGAAGGCGGCCAAACACTACACAGCCGAAACGGGTAGGCGCATAACTTTCGAGTATACGATGGTTAACGGTGTGAACGACAGTGATGAGGATGCTCGAAACCTAATGTCTCTGCTCAAGGGGCTAAACTGCCACGTGAACCTGATACCTCTCAACAAGGTCGAGGGCACGGGTTTTGATACGGTGAGCAGAAAGAGAGCAGAGGAATTTGCTGAGATGCTTGAAAATTCAGGGGTTACAGCGACGGTCAGGCGGGAGCTCGGCTCCGATATAGATGCTGCTTGCGGTCAGCTTAGGCTCAAAAAGAGCAGAGAATAATCGCTTTAATACAAAATCGGCATTGAAGCGATAGTCTCTCTGTGTTAAAATGATTGAAATAATAAGTATATATTTATGGAGGATAGAGCCATGGTTAAATTGTTGATCGGACATAAGGGTACGGGCAAGACCAAGATGATGGTCGAGATGGCAAACGAAGAGGTCGAAAAGAGTAATGGCAGCGTCATCTTTATTAACAAGAACGCCCGACTGATGTACGATTTGAAATACAGAATCAGAGTTGTATGCATGGAGGACTTCGAATACATCACAAACAGCGATGAGTATATCGGGTTTATCTATGGAATCATAAGTTCCGATCACGATATTGAAACGATTTATATCGATAGCATTTTGAAGCATGCTGACTTTACGCTAGGGGATCTGCCGCAGTTCCTTGCGAGACTAAAGAATATCTCCAAGAACTACGGAATGGACTTTGTTGTAAGTCTCTCCGCGGAGCAGGAAGAAATGATAGGCGTGGACTTCAGCGATTACGAGGTACTTAACTAATCAATAATGATTTATAACAAAAGACGGTTCTTTAGAACCGTCTTCTTTTTATATCATGCTATTTCATATTGCTTAATCAATACTTGTCTATTTAGATTTCTTTATTTGTTTTCATTTATTTGTTTTCTTCGATATACTGGCTTATATATTTCTCGATTACGCTGAACGGTACCGCACCGGGCTTTAGGAGGGCGGTGTTGAAACCGAGTGTTGTGAATTTGCTTCCGAGTTCATCTTCGGCTTTTTGCCTCATATCCGCTATCCTAAGGTATCCGTATCCGTAGGGTTCATATGCGCCAGGCGTACAACGCAGGTAATCGTAGATTTCTTTTGATACGTCCGAATCGAACGAGTAACCAATCTCCTCAAAGAACGCGTGCATATCGTCTTGGCTCCAGCCATAGTAATTGATACCTATATCCGCAAGTGAATAGTCTGCATAAGTGAAAGGAGTTGAAACCTTGATGAGTTTCTTGAATCCTTCTTTTACGGACGGCAGATAATCAAGTGCCTCAAGCTCTGCATATACGGCATAGCCTTCGACTACGGAATCGACGCCGAGAGTTTTTGTGTAATCGGATTCAATATTGCTGTAAAGATACGCATAGTGATACATATGTCCCGGGAAGCCTTCGTGGGATACGGTGATATATGTATCGAGCGATTCAACATCTCTTCCGGTAGGCTCTACGCGCATCTGCTGCTTGATATCTCCGTCGATTGGAGGAATGAGGAAGTATGCCGCTATATTCTTTTCGGCTAGCTTTTCTTCCGGGTCGGCATCTTCGATATGGTAGTCGAGATTCTTAACTTCCGGATGATCTGTGAGCAGGGCAGTTTTGTTTGCCTCCAAGATTTCCTGATAAGACGTATAGCCGCTACCGGGTGCTTTGTCACTGTAATAGTCATTAACCTCGCTTGGGTATTTGCTATAGATATCAAAGAGATCCGCAAGAAGAGCTTCCTCTTTGGCCTCAAGGTAACTGTTTATTTCCTCAACGGAATCAAGCGTTCCGGTGGCATACATCAAATTGGCCTCGTAATACTCTTTGCCGTAGGGGAAGGCCGCATATCCTTCGGTATTGTTATAACCGCCTCGCATCTCTTCCATACCGTCTATGATTTTTTGGAATGAAGGTAGATATGAGTCGCGGAATGCATTAGTGATAGCTTCTTTGTACTTATCCTTTGCTTCCTGAGCAAGGTCAAGTCCGTCAACAGTCTCGAGGAAGTTGGAAAGAACGGAGCTTTCCATACCGATATCTATGACATCCTGACATCCTTCGATTACGACATCAAAGTCAGTCATCAGAAGTCCCTTATCCTGCTGGATCTTGGCATATTCGATGGTGCTATCGACGTATTTAGGAATAGAATTAAGAAGGGTTGCTACGTCTTTTGCATCTCTCTCATGTCTTATCTCAAATGTCGAAAGGTAACTGACGATATTGGCATCAAGGCTGTTTGGCGGGGCAAAATATTGCTCATAGAAATCGAACCTCTCGTCGGACATGAGCTTTACTATGGCTACTTCCCATTTGAACCCATCGTATTCAATTTGCTGTTCTTCCGTCAAAAAACTGCGATTGAAGGATGCAAATTCCTCGGCTACGGCATCGTAATAGTCGCGGCCCTCGGCATAACTTTCTTCTGTTGGAGCAGTGCCAAAGCCAACATCCACATTGGACATATCTATGCCTGCAGCTTCAGGGTCGATATAGTAGATATGAGTTGCAAAATAGCTTGCCTCCACGGAACTTTTGAATTGCTCATCGATAAATGAGGCAAATCGTTCCTGCTCCGCAGTTTTTTCGGCCTCGGAGGCGATAGGCAGGTTGTTGTCGGATCTTGTTTTTGCAGACTTTATATTCCAACCAGCTTCGACATCCCAATCGTCATCGGAATCGTTCGATGGGGATTCGTCGATAACCGAGTAATTGAACCTGAGCATGCATCCGGTAAGGCTCGTGGCCAAAACAAGAGCAAGAGTTATAACAAACAGTCTTTTGAATACGCTTTTCTTTCTCATTGAAATACCCTTAATTAACTCTAGTAATACACAATACCAAGATTATACCCCAAGAAAGGGGACTAGTGTATGAATTTTTTCTTTCATTATGGTAAGATATATTAGTGTAAAATTGGTATTCCGAGCACAAGAACGGAAGTTCACAAGTGAAAGGACGAGAACGGCCGGTAATTATCGGAGTTCGGTGACAAAAATGAGCGAAGGCATGAAGAAAAAGGCTATGGTGGCAATGAGCGGCGGAGTTGATAGCTCTGTTGCTGCATATCTTATGATAGAACGCGGATTCGAGACGATAGGAGTTACGATGAAGCTTTTTGACGCTGAATTAATCGGCCGAGAGGTCGAGAGTTCGTGCTGCAGCCTTTCTGATGTGGAGGATGCCCGATCTGTCGCAAATAGACTCGGAATCAAGCATTATGTATTCAATTTTCAGGATGACTTCAGGACTTGCGTCGTGGATAGATTCGTAGATGCTTATGAGAAGGGGCTGACTCCGAATCCATGCATCGATTGCAATAGATTTATCAAATTCAAGAGACTTATGCATCGCGCCCGCGAGCTCGAGCAGGACTATGTGGTTACGGGGCATTATGTAAGAAATGGTGTTGATGCAAACGGAAGGCATCTGTTGATGCGTGGACTTGACAGAAGCAAAGACCAAAGCTATGTTCTTTACTCTCTTACTCAAGACGAGCTTAAGCAGAGCATTTTTCCTCTTGGTGAATTAACAAAGGACGAAACCCGCGACATAGCGGAAGCACAAGGATTCTTGAATGCCAAGAAGAAGGACAGCCAAGATATATGCTTTGTTCCTGACGGAAACTATGAGTCGTTTATAAGGGAATATACCGGAAAGGACTATCCTGAAGGAGAATTCGTTTCAGTAGGAGGAGATATCCTCGGAACGCATAAAGGCCTCGTAAACTATACAATAGGCCAGAGGAAGGGCCTCGGGCTTGCGCTCCCCGAACCTCTATATGTCAAAGAGAAGGACGTTGAGGGAAACCGTATTATACTCGCAAGAAACGATGAATTGTATAGCAAAACGGCGGCAGTCGAGGATGTAAACTGGATAGCGATTGAGGGCCTTACCAGTGATCTTAATTGCACTGTAAAAGTGAGATACAGCCAAAGCGATCATGAGGCAAAGCTCATACCAATCTCGGAGAACGAGGTTAGAGTAGAGTTCAAGAAGCCAGAGCGTGCAATTACGCCGGGGCAGGCCGCGGTATTTTATGACGGTGATGTCGTCATAGGAGGCGGAACAATACGTGCGGCACGCGAGTAACCTTAAACGAGTGCAGCTTTTGACGTGCATGATGCGAGATAGGAATTAAGGAAACGAGTGATATGAAAGAAGAAAGTGCAATTCTGCAATTGGATAGAGCTCTTCTTAGGGCACAGACAGATTACGAGGAGATAAACAGAATCCTTAGGCCATTTGAAGGTGAGAGAGGAGTGCTAGCACCAATAAATGAAAATTTGATATTCCATGGCGATAATTTGGAACTCTTGACCGAACTTCGTGGAAGAGAGAAATTTTCGATGATTTATATAGATCCTCCGTTTTTTACAGGTGCAGACAAAGAAGCGAATATGATGAGGGACGGAGAACTCGTGAGGGAGACAGCATACAAGGATAATTGGTCTACACTCGAGGAATATCTCCATGCGATGGCGCTTCGCATAATGCTGATGAGAGATGTTCTCCGTGACGATGGGTTATTTTTCATTCATGTGGATTGGCATGCTGTTCATTATGCGCGGCTCCTAATGGATGAAATCTTTGGTCAGGACAGATTCATTAACGAAATCATCTGGCAATACAAATCCGGCGGAAGCAGCAAGACAAGATTTGCTAGAAAGCACGACAATATTTTGATGTATTCCAAGACGAGAAAATACAAATTCTTCATTCAGAAAGAAAAGTCATATAATCGCGGCCTAAAGCCATATAGATTCAAGGGCGTGGAAGAATTTCAAGATGAGATCGGTTGGTACACCATGGTCAATATGAAGGATGTATGGAGCATCGACATGGTCGGAAGAACATCCTCTGAGCGAACTGGTTATGCAACACAGAAGCCTGAAAAGCTCATGGAACGCATAATCGAATGCTCGACGGAAGAGGGAGATTTAGTCGGAGATTTCTTCTGCGGAAGCGGTAGCCTCGGAGTTTCCGCCGCAAAACTAGGTCGTCGTTTCGTTATGGCAGACACAGGGAACCTAGCCATGGAAGTTACCAAGAAACGCTTAGGCGAAGCTGGCATAGAATATACTGTGCGGGGGCGCGAATAGACAAGAAAAATGTAATTCCTTTATTTAATCTCCAATAGAATCGGTATCAAATCTAATTTGACCATATGGAATAAAAAAGGACGGCCGCTTACGATTTGCAAGCATTGCCGTCCCTTGATTTTTGGTGCGCCAGGCGAGAATTGAACTCGCGGCTTCTTCATTCGGAGTGAAGCACTCTATCCACTGAGCTACTGGCGCATGTCGCTCGGCGAATAGCTCATGCTATAGGCCGAGACCAAATGTGTCCTTCACGCGCCGCATTGTCTTATCTGCAATGGCGTTAGCCCGATCTGCACCGTCCCGAAGGATTGTTATTAACTCGTCGGAGTTTCTGATTTCGTTATACTTATCGCGTATAGGCGCAAGATAGGACGTCGTTACTTCTACGAGGTCTTTCTTGAAATCGCCATATCCCTTGCCTTCGTATTCTTTTTCCAGTGTCTCGATTGATTTACCGGAGAGAACACTGTAAATCGTAAGCAGGTTGCTTACTCCGGGTTTGTTCTCGGTATCAAATTTGATTATTCCGTCGGAATCTGTTGTTGATTTCATGATGGCTTTTTTAATCTGAGCATCGTCGTCGAGGAGAGAGATTCTGCTTAATGGATTTGGCGCGGATTTGCTCATCTTCTGAGTCGGGTCGTCTAGCGCCATTATGCGTGCGCCTTCCTTCATGAAACGACCTTCGGGTACGACAAAAATCTCTTTGATGGTATTGTTGACCCTGATGGCGAGATCGCGCGTAAGCTCGATATGTTGCTTTTGGTCGGCACCTACGGGAACAATATCCGTATCGTAGAGGAGAATATCCGATGCCATGAGAACAGGGTACATTAGAAGACCTGCGGGTGCGGACTCTTTGTTCTGGCTCTTGGACTTAAACTGCGTCATGCGGAAGAGTTCTCCCGTGTAGGCGTTGCAGGTGAGGACCCAGGCAAGCTCGGCATGTGCGGATACGTCCGACTGAACAAAGATGATTGACTTATTGGGGTCGATACCGATAGCAAGATAAAGCGAAGCCACATCAAGGATATGTGACTTTAATTCCTTAGGGTCGTTCGGCACGGTAATGGCATGCTCGTCAACTATGCAATAGATGCATTCGTAATCATCTTGAAGCTCGGGAAACTGCCTGAGCGCGCCAAGATAGTTTCCAAGATGAATATTGCCGGTCGGCTGTACGCCTGAGAATACTCTTTTCATTAGGTTTACCTCGTTTGTTGATTTTATTCATACCCGAATATTTTAGCACAGAAAAGGCCTCTTATCAATTTGACATAGAGATATGCCCGTGGTACCATTTTTGGAGATTTATAAAAGGAGAGGTAGATGAACGGATATAAAAGCAACTACCATCTTGAGAGAAAGTTCCGCGAATTTAGCGATATGAGGGATCTCATCCGGGAATCCGCGGGAAAATACTCCGAAAAGGTGGCTTATATCACTAAAATCAAAGGCCCAAAGAAAGAAGTTAACTACATTAAAACTACATACAAAAGTCTTTTGAGGCAGGTTGAGGAGCTCGGTACGGCGCTTTTGGATTATGGTCTAAAAGGTGAGAGGGTAGCTGTGCTAGGTGAGAATAGTTTTCACTGGTGCCTCGCTTGGCTCGCTGTTCCGTGCGGAGTCGGCGTGGTTGTTCCGCTTGATAAGGGACTTCCTGAAGAAGAATTGAAGAGCCTAATAAGTAGGAGCAATGCCAAGGCGATATTTGCCGATAGCAAATACTTTGATGCGCTTGAGAGGATTAAGGCATCCGGCGACACAAATCTCTCCATGATATTCGGTCTCGACAAGGCACCGGAAGGGTCGCTCGATGTCGGGGAAATCATGTCGAGGGGCGCGGAACTTTTGGACGGCGGCGACAGGAGTTATATAGACGCGGAAATCGATAGAGAAGCTATGTCTTATCTTCTCTTTACATCGGGAACGACGCAGGCGGCCAAAGGTGTCATGCTCTCGCATAAGAATCTCATGAGTGTAAATTACGGCATGAATCTCGAGGAGTACTTTGTTCCCGATGATGTATGCATGTTGTTCCTGCCACTGCATCATATATTTGGTTCGCAAGGTATGGTTACGTTCCTTTCGCAGGGAATCACCTGCGTATTCTGTGATGGGATTAAATATATATCTGCAAACTTCAAGGAGTACGGCGTGTCAGTAATGATGGTGGTGCCGCTCCTTCTGGAAAAAGTATATAAGAAGATTATGATGGGCGTTGTGAAGGAAGGTAAACTTGAGACGCTAGAAAAGGGAAAGAAAATCTGTGCTGCATCTGAAAAGGTTGGGATATATATAAGGCGCAAAGTCTTCAAGCAGATAATTGACCAACTTGGCGGCAGGATGAGATTCTTTATAAGCGGTGCCGCTCCGCTTGATCCCGTGGTCGCCAAAGGTCTTAATGACCTTGGCATACTTACGGTAAGCGGATACGGACTCACAGAGACCGCTCCGACAATAGCGTCTGAAACATATAGGTATGTCAAGGCAGGATCTGTAGGGAAGCAGCTCACCAATCTTGAAATAAGAATAGACGAACCCAATGAGGACGGAATAGGAGAACTTGTGGTAAAGGGTGACGGTGTGATGCTTGGCTACTACGACGACAAAGTATCGACAGACGAAGTTTTGGAACCGGACGGATGGTTCCATACGGGGGATTTGGCTTATGTAGATGCCGAAGGGTACGTATTTATAAGCGGACGAAAGAAGAATGTAATAGTCTTAAAGAACGGGAAGAATGTTTTCCCGGAGGAAATAGAGGAACTCGTGAACAGGCTTCCATATGTTTCGGAGAGTATGCTGTTTGCGAGAAATAAAAGCGATGACCTTACGCTGTGGCTAAAGGTGGTGTATGACCAAGAATACCTCGATGAGTACAATATGAGCGTTGAAGACGTGGGAAATAAGTTCGCGGAAGATATAGAAGAAATCAATGCGACTATGCCATCGTACAAAGCAGTAAAGAGGTACTTTATATCCGGCACGCCAACCATCAAAACAACAACGGCAAAGACAAAACGTTCGGAAGAGATGAAGGTAATAGAAGAAGAACTCAAGGAACGAAATCTAATCTAGAAGAAGATTTATTTAATCCTGGCAATGTAAATGGAAAAATCCCCAAACAATTTTCTAAGGACCATTGATAATTCAATGGTCCTTTTTGCTGCGACAAGAAAATAAGACTCTATGGGGAAATTATCTTACAAAAACATTGAAATTTAGGGATTGACGGGGTGTGTGAAGGGTGTTAGTATCTCTCCGCCATAGGAGGAAATGTATGGGGAAAATCAAGGTTGTGATAAGCGCTGACAACGAAGAATTTGAAAATGCGATGGAATATCTTCTCGCGTCATCGGGATATTTTGATCTCATTCGGGACAAGAGCTACAAGGAGAGCGATAGTTTTTTCGGTGAAGCAGGCGATGTGCTCACGATAGATATAAAGGCGGAAGATGCAATAAAGAAAACATTCGCTGCTTTTCTTGGTGAGCTTCTGGAAATGGCTATGGTTGAAGATAACGGCGGCCATACGGTTTTAGCGGAGGGAATTCCCGCGATTGTTTCCATAGCATCGCTTGCGGAAGATATGGACACGGGCGGCTTTGCGGTAGAACTCGGAGAGAAACTTTTTGCAGATGGCTTTAGAACTCTTTATATAAGTTTAAAGCCGCTTAATCAGAGTGTTGCGATATGCGAGACCAATGAGAAGGGGTTCTCAAGATGGCTTCTTGATTCCAAGGGAGACAGGCTGGGTCCTCCGGAGAAATATATATTTGACGGAGGGGAGATATTCTTCCTCGGTTCACCGATATTTAATCCAAATGCCGGAGATGCAGGTGTTGGTGACATATCCAAGCTTGCTGAGCTTTGCTCCAAACTCAATATCGGCTACCTGATAATCGATATCGGATGCCATATAGATATCGATAGGAAGAAGATATTCATGCTCTCGGATCATCCAATATTGTTTCTTGAAGAATATGACGAGAGCATTATGAAAAAGCATTTTGAAAAGGCGATTCCTTTGATGATTGGAGTGGATGAGGGAAAGCATATTCAAAGTGTACTTGAGGCTATTGAAGAAACCACAGGAGAGAAAAATGAAAAATGCCCAATATGGAATTGAGAATATGGAGTACGTGGATGAAATCGCAAAGGAGGCATCCGTCCTGATAGTCGAGCACGGTATCACTAGCGATGCCAAGGCGCGTGCGCTGATTGACGACCTGGTGAACGAACATCAGCTCTTGGGTGATTCGGTTCTTCATGCCGAAGAACTCAAAATGGTTTCGGAATGCGTTTTTGGGAAGCTTCGCGGAAGTCTGGGGAATATTACTCATCTTCTGATGGACGATACAGTGAACGAGATAATGATTAACGGCCCCAGCAGTGGATTTATAGAGCGTAAAGGACGGATCACTCCGATAGGTAGGACCTTTGCTTCCGAAAAGGAACTTGAACAGGTAATAAGGAGAATTGCTGCTTCGTCCAGAAGAGAGATAAATGAACTTACTCCGATTCTTGACGCAAGACTTCCGGACGGATCGAGAGTAAACGCGGTTCTGAAAAATGTCGCGCTTGACGGTCCAATACTCACCATAAGAAAGTTCCGCCATCAGAAGATAAGAATCGAAGAGATGATCGAGGAAGGCACGCTAACGGAAGAGGCCGCCAATACTCTCAAAATATTCGTTGAAGGCGGCATGAACATATTTGTGTGTGGAGGTACATCATCAGGGAAAACCACATTCCTCAATGCATTGGCTGACTATATACCCAAGGATGAACGTGTCATCACAATAGAGGATTCCGCTGAACTCCAGCTCGGAGACATAGACAATCTTGTCAGAATGGAATGTAGAAATGCGAATGTCACCGGCAAGGGAAACGTCAATATGGCCATGCTTATAAAGAGCAGCCTGAGAATGCGTCCTGACAGAATAATAGTCGGTGAGGTGAGGGGCGAAGAAGTCTCCGATATGCTTCAGGCGCTAAACACAGGGCATAGCGGAATGTCCACCGGACACGGAAATACGGTAAAGGGAATGCTGCGCCGTCTTGAGGCCATGTATGTCATGGGTAGCCCTATGCCTGTCGATGCGATAAGAGCACAGATTGTAGAAGCGATTGACATCATGGTTCATGTCGCGCGCCTTAAGGATGGATCGAGAAAGGTTCTTGAGATTTCGGAAGTAGTTGGATATGAAGATGGTGAATACGTTCTAAACAAGCTATATTTCCCGGATGAGAAGATGGTTATCACAAAGCAGAGCGATTCGCTCTATAACGATGTGAAGCTGAAACTGAAAGGCCTGAGATATGAATGATTACTCGGTATATAAGCCTTCGGTCAAAGAGAGAATCATGATATGCGTAGCGGTTTTATTAATACTTGAACTAATCGGACTTCTTGTCTACGACACAAAGCTCGGTGGAATACTTATTCTTATTGCATATCCTTTTTTAGAGATTAAGTACAAGTCAATAATGATTAAGAGACGAAAAAACAAACTGAGGAATCAGTTCAGGGATATGCTCTACAGCATGTCATCGGCATTTGCGACAGGTGATCATATGGCTGCCGCAATGGAGAAGAGCATAACTGCTCTTGAAGACATATATGGAGAGGCAAACGAGATGTCTACGGAGCTTGCGTTGATGATAAACAAAATTAATGAGACGGGCGAGGATGAAAAGGATCTTTGGTGCGATTTTGGAAGAAGGAGCGGAGTTGAGGATATACGCGATTTTGCCGAGGTTTTCTCGAGCTGCAGAGATGCAGGAGGAAATATAGTAAGAATGGTTGACCGTGCAGCGGAAATGATGAACGAAAAAATCGGCGTTGAAAATGAAATCAGGATTATGGCTTCGCAAAAAGTCGCGGAGGGTAGGCTTGTGGGCATAATGCCAATATTCATGATTGTATTTCTAAGGCTTACTTCACCATCGTATATGAGAGTTATGTACGAAAGCATCGCGGGGAGGATTCTGATGACTGTAAGTATGCTGATAACAATAGCGGCATTTTTGGTTACGGAGAAGGTGACTGCAATTGAAGTTTAGAATTGAAAATGGATTTATTGAATACTGTATCAAAAGAAAGAAGAGGCTCTTTATCCTCATAGGGTTAGCCTTGCTATCTACGATAGCGCTTTATATGGTTGGGCAAGCTTCATCATATACGATACCGGCGGAAGGAGAAGGGTTTGTTTCGATTGACTTGAGTGAAATGCCGAATAAGCAGATTAATCTCGAGGTTACCGGAGAATTGGGCGAAGCCGCCTTAAAACGCTTGGTTACGATTAAACATGATGAGAAAAAGGAAGATAGTGAAAGCATAGTTATGCCGATGAGTGATTCCGAAAGATTGTCACTCGAGGTCTCGCAAATAGTGAGGGATCTAAATATGGGAAGCGGTGATGTGGTCGAACTTCCTTTGGTATCGCCCGATGGAGTGAGGCTTACCTGGCAGGCACCTAAGAAAGGCAATGAATATCTTCTTCCGCTTTTGGTTCCGCTTATAGGTATGTTTTATTTGTATCGCGGAGAACGTGACAAGAAAGCATCTGAAGAAAAAAGGGAGAGGGCCCGGATAATACGTGAACTTCCGGGATTCAACAACAAACTTGTTCTTCTCATGGAAAGCGGTCTTATCTACGAGGAAGCGCTAGAGAGAATCTGCGGAGAATCATCTTCAGAAGGAGGTATAGAAAGGATTTTCTCAAAAGCGATGGATGAATCAAAACTCATGAATGGGCATCCAGAGCGACTTATAGGCGAATATGCGAGAGAGAGAAAGATTTCGGAACTTTCGAGGCTCATTTCTATAGTCACTGAGAGCAGGGAGAGAGGAACAGATCTTAGGGATAAGCTTGCTTCGGAGGGGGAGATACTCTGGGAGAAGAGAAAGAGGCAGGCGGAGGAGCAAGGAAAACTGGCAGACACCAAATTGGCGATGCCTCTCGGAATGATGCTTATATCGCTTCTTCTTGTGACGGCAGCGCCGGCATTCATGCAGTTTTAGGTAAGCCGTCCCTGCGAAACATAGAGTTATAGGATAGCCCGCGCTTCCGGAATATGCGGTTATATGCAATTTTAATATGAAAGGAGTTTTATGAAGATGTTAAGGAACAAAAGAGGAATGGAGATGGTTCAAGTTGCAATCCTTATAGCGATTGCCATAACTCTAGGGCTTATTTTCAGGACGCAGATAACTCAGTTCGTGAGCAATACGCTTGCTGATCTAAATGCGTAGATTGCTCGGAAACAAAATGGGCAGCGAGATGATAGAAGCGGCAATAATACTACCGCTTCTTCTACTCGCAGTCGTAAGTATCATCTCGCTTTCTCTCTATTGCTATGGTGCATTTAAGAATCAACTTGCCGTGCAAAAGGTTCTTCTGTTTGAAGCAATAGATAAGCGCAATGTGTTTAGTGTGCTAAGCGAAGGAAGTGAGGTATCGAGAACGTCGGAAGGCCTATTTACAGGTGTATTCCACAGGGAATATAGGCAAAGGCTATATGTGATTAACGAGGAACTTGTTTTGAGAGCGGGAGAGGTTATTGGAAGTGCCAAGGATGATTGACAAGAGGGGGAGTTTCACCGTATATGCAAGCATAATAGCGGCGGCAATGTGCATTTTGATATTTGCGCTCATTTCAAGTGCGCAAAAGATGTACGTGGATGGCATAGTTCCGGCGCTTGGCAGGCTCCATGCCTCATCGATTCTCGGTGAGTACGATAAGGAGCTCTATGATAGGTACGGAATACTCGCCTTTTATGGAACCGATGCTTCGGTAAGCAGTAAGTTGGAAGTCCTGCACGGATACACATTTGACGACAAACCTTATATCGATTGCGAGGTGGACTATGTAGATCTCTATAAATATTCTCTGGCGGATCAGAATGTGTTGATGGACCAGATAAGGCTCTGCGGAGTGGAGAACCTGGCGACAAGTGTGCTGGGGAGCAGAGAGAAGTTTATAGGCTTTGTGGATGAGACTCTTGTTGAAAGCGGAAGGAAAATAAAAAGCGATAGAGTGATTAGATTTCTTCCTTCGTACGGAAGAACGGAAAGCGGAATAATAGCATCGATAACCGGAATTTTTAACAGTGTCGGGTCTCCGAAGGATTTAATCAAATCGGGAACCGATGCGTTTCTTATCAACAAATATATTTCCGCCAAATTCGGAGACAGAAGAAATCTTCCGGATTCCAACAAAAGCTATCTGCTCTTTGAGAGAGAGTATATAGTTTCCGGAAAATATTCGGACGCGGAAAATTTGAAAGCTATCAAATGGAAGATAATAGCGATGAGAGAGATCGCCAATATGGCATTCCTTGAGAGTGATAAGAAGATGCGCGCTGAGGCAACAGTCATCGGGGAACTTTTGACACTTGGATATGCGGGAGAAGCAGGAGCTCAGGCAGTCATGGCGACGTGGGCATACCTCGAGAGCCTTAACGACTATGAGCTCTTGATTAACGGCAAGAAGGTCAGTGGTATCAAGGATCATCTTTCCTGGGCGGTTGACAAGGAGTCAATCTTAAATGGGTGGAACGGAGATTACATAGATATGAAAACTCCGGATGGGGACACGTATTCAGACTATCTCGATTTGATGACGTATATGACGGGACAGGATACGAAGCTTCTTCGCATTATGGATTTGATTCAGCTCAACCTCAGATATTATTACCGATCCGACTTTTTGATTTCCGAGCATTATACGGGATTGGATTACGGGCTGCTGGTTAATGGAAAAACGTACTCCTTTTCGGATAGTTATGGAGGAAGATGATGGCTTTGAACAAGAAGGGAAGTTATACGGTAGAGGCATCGATAGTAATGCCGATACTTATACTTGCCATGATCGCGCTAATTAGCATCGTCATGATATATGCAATTGGAGAGAATATAGTTTTCTCCATGTGCGATGAGGTAATGTTCTCGGAAATAGAAAGCATGTATATTGACGATCCGGTATCGCTGCCTGCTCTTACCTTAATAAGAGTGAACTCCGAGAACCCGGGACTTTCATATGCGGTGGTCACGGGATACGATTATAGGCATGAAGAAGATGGTATGACGGATCTAATCTCCATCGAAGTAAGCGGAAGCTACAATATGGCAGGTCCGTTTTCCGGATTCTTTGCGGTAAGAGAAAGGGTTAGAGGACGAGCCTTCACAGGCCTTTATAAGCCGACACCGGAGGGGGATAATCCCGCTGAGGAAGATGACCCTGAAATCGTCTATGTATTTCCGATGCATGGCGAGAAGTATCACAATCGAGAATGTGCTTTTCTTAATCCTGCATGTCAGCAGGTTTTCCTGACGGAAAAGATCAAGAAAAAATTCGGGCCGTGCGCGATATGTAAAAGCATTGAGGCCAAGGTGGGGGAAAGCGTCTATTGTTTTTTTGGAACCGGAACCGTCTACCACAGAGGAAATTGCAGCATGGTAGATAAATACTATGTGGAGATAGAAAAGAAGGATGCACTGGCCCAAGGCTATATGCCTTGCACGGCTTGCGGAGGATAATATGAAGAATATTTTTTGCTATGAGATAGCGAATGATGAATCGGATTACAGAATCGAAATCATCAAGGAAGGAGTATGTAAGCTGTTCTTTGATACAAGCTTTGTGGAGCATGACGGAGGAAAGCTAAAATGTTACGCGGATGTCTCGGGTTACAGTCCCATAAGTTCATACGTCGAGATGCCGATACGCGCGGCACTGGATATCATTATTGCGATTATAAAAGGTGTGCTTTCAGCGGCCGATAGATATCTTCTTCCTTGGGACTATATTATTTCTACAAAGACGGTATACGCGGATAGAACCGGAGAGGAAGTCAAACTTATCTACATGCCCCTAGAATCGCGTGGAGAAATTAGCGAGAATCTCGGTAATCCGTCCGCTGTTATAGGCGAATTTTGCCGTGGACTGGAAGCACAGCTCTCGTCAGACGATAGGTATAGATTTACGGAGGTAATTGAGTTATTCGATAAGAAAAACCTAAAAGCAGACGAGTGCTTGAGAGTTATATATGCGCTGAAGCAGGATGCCAAGACTCCCCTTGATTTGTGATATTAATTCATATAGGATTAAGGCTATGGAAAGAGAAGTTGTGATTGCAAAAAACTCCGGTTTTTGCTTCGGGGTAAAGAAGGCTCTCGATATAGCCGAGGAGCGGATTAAATCAAAAGGCGACGGCAACCTATATACATGCGGTCCTCTGATTCATAACGCGCTCGTTACTGATGAGCTTGAGAGCAGGGGATGCAGAATAATTGAGTCCATAGATGACGCAAAGCCGGGAGATACTGTTATCGTCAGGTCGCACGGAGAGCCAGAATCCTTTTATAGAGAGGCGGAAGGCCTGGGTGTAAATGTTGTTGACGCGACATGTCCATTTGTTGCGAGAATACATGAGCTTGTTAATAGGGCATACAAGAATGGCGAAAGGATAATCATAGTCGGGGATCCGGAACACCAAGAGGTCAGGGCGACAAACGGGTGGTGCGATAACTCTGCAATAATAGTGGATTCCAAAGAGAAGGCGGAGGATGTTCCTTTGGGAGAGTATTTTTTGGTCTGTCAGACTACGATAAGGAGGGAACTGCTTGATGAAATCACAGAGTCCCTTATTGCAAAAGGAATATCCCTAAGGGTTGAAAACACTATCTGCAACGCCACCACGGACAGACAGGATGCCTGCGCAGAGCTTGCGGCGAAATCCGATGTAATGGTAGTTATTGGTGATAGGCATAGTTCCAACACTCGAAAACTGTATGAAATATCCAAGCGCAAGTGCGAAAACTCCTTTTTTGTTGAAAATATTGACGATTTACCATTGAAAGAGGTAGAGAAATATAGTAAAATTGGGGTTGCCGCGGGTGCTTCGACACCCGAAAGCGTAATTAAGGAGGTCATTGCAAGAATGAGCGAAGCTATCACTAATGAAAATGTAACTATGGCCGATTTCATGGATGAAATCGAAGCATCTACCAGGTTGCCGAGAAATGGCGAGATTGTCACGGGCACAGTACACCAGGTTTCCGACAAGGAACTAGTCGTGAATCTGGGCTGCAAAAAGGACGGAATCCTTCCTGCGGATGAAATTACTCTAGAGGAAGGACAGAAGCTGACTGACGTGTTCAAGCCTGGCGATGAAATTCAGGCCAAGGTAATTAAGACGGATGATAGTGAAGGCAGTCTCCTGCTTTCCAAGAAGCGTCTTGAGATTGGTGAACATTGGACAGAAATTAACGAAGCCCATGAAAACAGAGATATTATCAATGTCAAGGTCGTTAGGGCGGTAAACGGCGGTGTAATCGCTGCTTACAAAGAAGTAACCGGATTCATTCCGCTTTCACAGCTTTCGGACAGATTTGTTGAGAACGAGAATGTGAACGAATTCATCGGCGAAACGATGGATGTAAGAGTAACGAGAGTTGATCCGAGAAGAAACAGGGCTGTATTCTCACACAAGGCGGTTCTCATGGATGAAAAGCAGAAGCAGATCGCCGACGTTTGGGATAAGCTTCATGTTGACGACGTTGTTGAAGGTACAGTAATGAGATTTACCGACTACGGCGCATTCGTAGATATAGGTGGACTCGACGGACTTCTCCATATTTCCGAGATTTCTTGGGGTAAGCTAAAACACCCACAGGAAGTACTCGAGATTGGCGACAAGGTAAACGTAAAGATTCTCTCGATGAATCAGGAGAAGAACAAGATTTCTCTTGGACTTAAGCAGATTACACCTGAACCATGGACGATAATAACCGAAAAATACAACGTAGGGGATATTGTCTCCGGTAAGGTTGTTCAGCTCAAGGAGTACGGTGCATTTGTAGAACTTGAGCCGGGACTCGACGGACTCGTTCATATTTCAGAGGTTGCCCACAAGAGAGTTGGCAATATAGGAGATGAACTTAAGCTCGGTCAGACGGTTGAGACAAAGATTCTCGATATCGACATGGATCGCAAGCGTATCAGCCTGAGCATCAAGGCGGCAACGCCTGCACCGGAAGGTCTGGAAGAGGAAGCGGCCGCCGATGCCGATGCTCCTATAGAGGCTCAGACAGAAGCGCCTGTTGAGGGAGCAGTAGAAACACCGATTGAAGAGGCAGTGGAAACTGCATCCGAGTCGGTTAAGGAAGCAGCAGATGAAACTGTTGAAACTGTTGAAGAAGTTGCTGAAACAGCTGAAGAAGCTGTTGAAGAAGCTGAAATTCCGACAGAAGAATAATAACCAAAAAATCAAGAGCGCGGGATTATATCCCGCGCTCTTTTATCGTTTAGGAAGGATTACACTATTCTAATCCGAGTTGTTCCACGAGGATGGATTTTGGGATGGCTCCGATTGTTCTGGCCTCTTCGTTTCCGCCACTAAACTTAATGAATGTAGGAATGCTCATAACTCCGTATTTCTGAGCCAGCTCCGGCTCGTTGTCGATGTCAATTTTGCCAATCTTGATCTTGCCGTCGAACTCTGTGGAGAGCTCATCAATTACCGGGGCCATCATCTTGCAGGGGCCACACCAGCTTGCCCAAAAGTCTATTACCACCGGTGTATCGGAATTGAGAACTTCTGCATCAAAATTGTCCTTTGTTATTGTAAGTGCCATTTTATACTCCTTTTTTAACTCACATAAATTGATGGGGTATTTATACCTCTTTTTTGCGGATAAAAACTTTTTTTTACGGAAATATGGTAAAATAATCAGGATAAATGGAGGAATGGCTTGAAATCAAGTAAAGCGAAGAAAAGTAATTTGCTGAGAATCGTGATTCTCATGCTTATATTATGTCTTGCGGCTACATCTTTGATGGGATGCAAGAAGAAGGAACCGCCGCAGGCACCGACTGTAGACCAGGAAGGGACAGAGGAGCCACATGAACCGAAATCGGATCCCGAGCAAGAGGCGGAATCTGAACCCGAACCGGGATCGGATCCCGAGCAAGAGGCGGAATCTGAACCCGAAGAAGCAGAACTCATAGCCGAGGACGGATGGTATTACTCCAAGGACGACGTTGCTTTGTACATCTATACATATGGTCATCTTCCGGATAATTATATCACCAAGAAGGAGGCCAAGAAGCTCGGTTGGACAGGTGGCTCTGTAGAGAAGTTCGCCGAGGGTATGGCGATTGGCGGCGATAGATTCGGAAACTATGAGGGAAATCTACCCGACAAGAAGGGAAGAACTTACTGGGAATGTGACATTGATACAAACGGAGCCAAGAACCGAGGCGCCAAGAGAATAATATTCTCAAGCGATGGGCTCATATTCTATACGGGCGATCACTATGAAACATTTGAACTCCTATATGGAGAGGAGGTTCGTTGATGAGAGAAGTTGAGATCAATCTGGAAGGTGTGAAAACCATCGATGATCTTCATGCGGAAGTAAGCGAGAAACTGAATTTTCCG
>JAGAFN010000067.1 GCA_017612585.1 Bacillota bacterium
AACGCATAATAATCAGTCTCTTCTCCGGCAAAATACACAAGATTCATGAAGCTTATGCCAACTCCCGCATTCTTTGCGAAGTCGACGGTTATCTTGTTTCCGTATTCTTTCAGAATGTCTTTGGTGCTGTCCGAAGAACCGTCGTCCCTTATTATCAGCTTAATAGAAACATCATCCTGCGCCAGGATGCTGTCTATCATTTCTCTTATATATTTTTCTCCGTTGTATGTGCTTAGTAGCACTGAAACTGTTGGCTTCATAATCTTTTATTCCTTTAAAAACGCTTTATATGTATGGTGCGTCACCCTCTTCTTTTCCGGAGGGAGCTGCATATAATCGCCGTAGTGCGCCTTTAGATAGCTGTCGTAATCCGAAATCGCCATAAATGTCGTATCCTCAAACGGCAATTCTATGTATTCAGTAAATGTCTTCTGCGGCATTATTTCCTTTTCTCTATATGCTCCGCAGACACATCCCGCAAACGACGACGTTTCAAAAAGCGTGGCTTTGTTTCTCTTCTCTATCTTCTTGATTAACGATTCCCTGTTCGCAAACCTGCTTGCAAGAAAGAACGCCAGTCTAATTGGCTCGTATATCAATCCGTGCGTTTTGCTTCTTGAGAATTTCTTCCATCCCGATGCGTTTAGAAGTTCTCGGTCGAATTTGGTTTTGTTGAATAGTGACAGTGCTTCTTCTCTGCTTCCTCCGAGACCATCAATCGGAAAAATATCAATATTTATTCCTATTTCAAAATCGCTTTCTATTACACTGTCGACTATATAAGTTTTTGGATCCGAGAGCTTTACGAATAGCCCCCTGTAGCCCTTTCTCGTTTCATAAGAAATGAGTTCGAACGGAAAATCGCTGCTTGCGCATAGTGAAAGGAAAGCATCGTAATCCGGTCTCGGCATCATTACGTCTATATCATCATCCCATGGAATGAATCCCTTGTGGCGCACTGCACCAAGAAGCGACCCGCCTCCAAGCGAATATCTAAAGCCGTTTGCTTTACACAGATTATCAAAATGTTTGAGCAGGTTTAGTTCCCGCTCCTGTATTTCTTTTAGTGTTAATTCCGTCATATCAATCAAAAGTTCTTAGCATAAAAACACCAAAACCAGATAGCTCGACCAAGCATGCTTATCCCAAAACCACAAATCCGACTTTATCCGACTTTGATGCATCTATCGTCTTGATTTCATTTAAGATATCGACGTGACTTGTCTTCTGCAAATCTTCCACGCATATAACTTCACAGTCAGTGCATAATGCCGATAGGGCGTCCGAGTCGTTCTTTACACTTCCTCCAACAACGATCTCGCTCGTCCCCAGTGCAGGTCTTAACATTTCGGCGATCTTATCGATGTTTTCCTTGGCTGTATTCCCAAGGAGCAAAATTTTCTTGGCCCCTTCTGAGCGAAGGGCTATATTTGATGCAATATATTTGATTGCGTTTTCAGCATCCACATTTGTCATGCCGAGCGCAGCAGATATCTTTTTGTCGAGTTTGCAGGTCTTGCCGCCCAGCTTTACTGTTCCGAGAACCGGAAGTGCATATCTAGATAGTTCTTCCGTGCTCTTTAGCTTATCCTGAATTATCAATTTCAGTCCGTAATAGAGTATCGAAAGAATCGCGCCCGCAGCCAATCCTATTACACCAAGCTTAATGCTTTTTTTGATTACGCTCTTCTTGCTTATTACTGTTGATGTTGGTTTGCTCAGTTTAGCCTGTTCAGTTTTTGAAGTAGATAGAGATGTAACAACCTTGTCATATTCATCTTGGAACTCGGCCTGTGCCTTGTACAAGTCCGGATCTATAATACAATCACTGACTTCGCTTACCTTTGTAATCGAATGTGCTCCGACCGTTGTGGTTAGTGTCTTTGTTGCATCGGTAATCGCAGATTGTATGCCCTGCATGATATGTTCGGCACGCTCTTCCGTGTCCGCAGATGCAATCACCGTAATAAGATTTGCGGACTCATCTATACCCGCAGAAAAAACCCTCTTCACCGTTTGCGTGGCAATTGGAGGGTCCGCAAACAATTCATCCTCGCCATTTATCTTTACCAGCGCATTATAATCAATTCTCTGGACTGCATTTCTGTATCCCTTTACTAAAGCATTTGTATAGTCAGGATTCTGATAAACCGTCTCCGGCATAATCTCATAGTCAGAATCTACATAGTAAACTGTTACTATCCTGTAAACACGGTTCGGGTCTATCTTAAGCATCAGCGAGTTTTCGCGAGCATGCTCCAAAAATTCCAAGCGGTTTTCCAGGCTCTCTATACTTGCTTCCAAGTTGTCCTTTTTTATGTTGTACTCAGCAAGACTTTCTTCGTATTTTGCCTGCCGCTTTTCTCTGTCTGTTTTATTTGAGTACTTCTTGTATTCCTTCACAAAGCCATATCCGCCCAGCGCAATACCAAGTATCAGTATGCATGCCAATATGGTCCTCCACTTTCTCAAAATCGACCAAAAGAGATCCATTATACTTAGTTCAATCGTTCTGTGATCGTAGTTCGCATTCTCGTTCATAAACCCCACACTCCTTAACTCCTGGTTTGGCTAAATATTAACATATTTAATGCGGTGTATCAATGATTCCAACCGTCTATGCTCCCATTACTAATTATTAATCTAATTATTACTCGATGGCCCAACGAACTCAAGATTTTCAACAACAACCTTTTCTCTATCCATCAAAGCTAAATCGAAGAAAAAACAGTATCGCTTTCCCTTATAGAGATATGCCGACACATCAATATATTCGTCCTGCAAATTTGTGTTCCCTTTAAACCTAATCGTATACCATCCCGATTTCCTTGTGTGCAAGAAATATCCCAAATGCTTTCCTTTACTATCAGCATGGAAAACCGCCTCCAAGTATTCACCGGTTTCACCATCAAGTAGCTGCAAATTAAAGGAGCTAAACCTATTGCCTGTGATATCTGTTTCAAAAGTGCAAGAGTTATTAACATCATCAAACGATGCAGCTCCTGAGCAAACCACGTTCTTAACGAACGACTCCGCTTTGAAAGCCTTAACAGATGAATAGTACTTTTCGCCATCAATATCCTCATAATACAAAGTTGCTTCATCTCCGATTGCACCGTGTGGAACTCCCCCACTATGCACGCCCGCTGCATCAACCTTTAAATCAAACACTTGTCCGTTTGTTAACACATATGCATATCTCGCATTTTGTGGCAAGTCACCATCAAAATACACTCTGTCAAAGCCTTCACCACTTATTATATTAAGCCCCTGCCCTTCTGTGATGCTATATGTCTGCGCTTTGCTCTTTGCATATTTAATTGCCTCATCAAATTCTTGACCAGGTTTTACAAGGCTCGGATTGTAGTCAATCGAAGCCATTTTGGAACTATCAAAATATGTGTCGGAAAAAGTGTATTCCGCGACCTCAAACACCACTATCTCCGGTTGGAAAATATTGAAATAGTAGTCCAGATCCAGCACGTTCTGATAGTCATGTATCCCTATATATTCACTCGTACGTCCGACGAGATATTTATACCTGCTGTTATAATAGCTTCCCTGGAAGAACATTATTCTTGGATATTTACCGTCTCCCCCCTCCTGGTTAACAAGGTATTGGAAATAAGGATAATTATTATGCAGATTTATGCCATCGTAATCTCTTGTTTGGTCACTCCATTCCCCCTTCCATGTAAATACAGGGATTTCTTCATGTATAGGGAATTTAGAAGAAGCAAGATAATCACCTATTCCTGTAGTTACATCAAATTCGTCTATTAAATACTCTGTAACTGCGGGAACGTCCTTGTTTATTGTCTTCATCAGATTATTGGTTCCGTAAAAAGCCCCAAGATCGTTCCAATGACCTGCATCATACTGCTGATTGAAGACCTGCTCGGAAAAACTTTTTTCCGTTAACAACTCTTTGTTGTTTACGCAGGTCACGCCGCAGCTCTCCATATACGATATAAGCTCATCCACCCACTCATCATTGTAATTAACGCCTTTTGGTAAATAACGTCTATATACAGAGCTCTTTTCCGGGCTGAAAACAAAATAGAATTTAACGCCTCGCGTATTGCAATACTCATTCATGCGCAACACGGCATCTGCAAATGTCTGATGGTATGATCCATATTCAATATTATCCTTCATGTTAAAGAAGACATATCCATCCTGACCATATGTGTATAGCGGATGCTTCATATCACCCGTCAGTTTTGCGTTCAGCAATTGGTATGCCGTTACCATCTCGTTTCTAAAGCCAATGCGATCGCGTAAGTACGATTCGACATTCTTTGAGAAATCCTCTTCGGAATTATCCGGAAACTCCACAAGCTGTCTGTTATCAAAGTCGGATGTCACGTTTTCTTTTGTATTGGTAAACAGAAGTGGGACCATCAGGCAAGCCATAAATGATAGAATATATAGTCCTGTAAATGCTAATCTCTTCTTACTCATATCTTTCCTCATGCATATTAGAATTGAAAATACAAGAACGGACTATACGTCGAATTAACTATAAACATGATGTCAACAACAAATAATGCAATGAGTGCAATTCTTACGATTACTCTCCAAACAGGTTTCTCCACCTGTTTTCTCAATCTCTCATTAATCTTGTCAACTCCAATGCCAATACCTATAACAGAGATAATCAGGAATACTATCATCCTGGTGCTGAGGTAATACTGCCATGTAAAATTAACAGGCATACTCGACATCGCAACCATACCCGTATATGTCGCGCGTGCTTCTGCTATATCATTTGACATAAAGATAATCCAAGTTAGGTATATTGTAACGACCGTGAGCATCCACTTGAGTGTGGACGGGATTTTTTGTACCACGTTTTATCGCTTATTGCCCTTTCAAAGGCAACTAATACGGCATGTGCCGCACCCCAAAGGAGAAACGGCCAGCCTGCCCCATGCCATATTCCGGTCAGAATAAACACAATAATAAGATGAATATATACATTCCCTTTTTGGTTTCCACCTAATGGGATATACACATATTCCCTAAACCAAGTCCCCAAGGATATATGCCATCTTCTCCAGAACTCGGTTATAGATTTTGATAGATAAGGGAATCTGAAATTCTCTTTTATTGAGAAGCCGAATATATTGCATAGCCCAATTGCTATATCCGAATATCCCGAAAAATCAATATAAAGCTGGAAGAAATAAAGAAGTGCTCTGATCCACATGGTCGGAGTATCTACTCCACCATTGGATATCTCACTGTTTATAAGCATTATCTGCTGCCCAAAGGAATCCGCGAGTATTACTTTTTTGGCATAGCCTATTATGATTCGATCAATTCCGTACGCTATCTTTTCAAGCGATGTCCTGCGGCCTATCAATTGATGATGAAAGTCCTTCCATAGAACTATTGGGCCGGAAACAAGCTTTGGAAAGAGAGACATGAATGTAAAACACTCCAAAAGTGTTCCTGCTTGTGCATCGCCCCTATAAATATCAATGACATACGATATGGATTCAAAAACCGTAAAACTAATCCCTATCGGGACTATTAATTCGCCAACAGAAATAATTGGCCTGGCGGTTAGGTCATCTAATAGCGATCCTATAAACGTTATGTACTTGTAATAAGCAAGAACGCCAAGAATGATGACCAAAAAGAACTGCAGTCGCTTGTTCTTCCCGACGGTATCTGTATTGACCGTATTTCCGGCCATATAAGTAAATAGAATTATAACTACAAAAATAAATAGTGACTCTTTATGAGCCCAGTAATAAAACACAATACTGAACAACACCAAGAGAAGGTTGTTCACCTTATCATTATGAAATAGCTTATCCGCTAAAACATATAGCAAAATCGATAATGGCAGAAAAGCAAAGAGGAATACTGTTTCCGTAAATCCCATTGCGCCTCCTCTAACTAATTAATTGCGTGTATTATGCCTCCCAAGGTTCATATATCCCGCACTCCAGCACATCGGCAATTCTCTTGCTCGCGTTTCCGTCACCATAAGGATTGGATGCTTGAGCCATTTTTTCATAGGCCCCTTGGTTTTCCAAAAGCTCTTTGAACGAGTCGTAAATCACTTCTTCATCTGTGCCCACCAGTCTAAGTGTTCCTGCAGCTACTCCTTCCGGGCGTTCTGTCGTATCGCGCATTACTAAAACCGGCACACCATATGACGGGCACTCTTCCTGGATTCCTCCGGAATCCGTAAGGCAGAGTGTTGCACGCGCCTCAAAGTTATGGCAATCCATAACATCTATCGGCTCTATAATATGTATCTGCTCGCAGCCTTTTAACTCTTCATCTGCAATCTGTCTTACCACAGGGTTCATATGTATAGGGTAAATCGCTTTGCACTCCGGATGCTCATCCAGAACTCGCCTTATAGCCCTGAACATATTGTGCATCGGTTCTCCGAGATTCTCCCTCCTATGAGCGGTTATAAAAATCATCTTGCCATCGCCTACCCAATCAAGTTCCGGATGTGTATAGCCTTCCTTGACCGTATGCCGCATAGCATCTATAACAGTATTTCCCGTGATGTAAATAGTCTCCGGTCGTTTCCCTTCTCTAATAAGGTTTTCTGCCGCGAGTTTAGTCGGGGCAAAATTATATTCCGCAATTATACCCACGGCTTGCCTGTTAAACTCCTCCGGGTACGGAGAATGAATATTGTATGTTCTTAATCCCGCCTCCACATGTCCGATAGGAATATTCATGTAGAAGCACGCAAGTGCCGATATAAATGTTGTGGATGTATCTCCGTGAACGAGTACTATATCAGGCTTCTCTTCTTCCAACACATTTTTAATTCCGTCAAGGATACCTGTTGCGATATCAAACAAAGTTTGCCTGTCCTTCATGATATCCAGATCATAGTCCGGAACAACACCAAAACCAGCGAGAACTTGATCCAACATCTGACGATGCTGCGCTGTCACGCAGACCTTAACGTCGAGCGACTGTCGCTTTTTTAATTCATTAACAAGTGGGCACATCTTTATGGCCTCAGGCCTTGTTCCAAAAATGAGGAGTATCTTTTTCATTTATCTTTGTCCTTGTCTTTTCCCTTCCAGCAATCTCCTGATAACGCTTTCCCACTTAGCATTCATTTCTTCAGTATCGAATAGTTTGGCTGTAGCCTTGGCATTTTCCTTATATGTTTCAAGTTCTCCTTTTCCAAGGTTATAGAAATACTCTATTCCATCGGCATAATCCGTAGGAGAATTTGGCGTTACCACTTTTCCGCATCCGTAGCGTGAGATTATGGGATAATTCCCTTCGTCGATGTTAGCTATAACCGGGTTTCCAGCAGCAAGGTATTCAAACAGTTTATTTGAACTGTTTCCATACTTCTGCGTTTTGGCGGATTTGAGGTTCAGGATGTTCAAATTGCTCTTTGATAGAACATAGGGTATATACTTTTTCTCTATATTGCCCTTGAAAACAACATTTCCTATTCCTCCATCCTCGCATTTCTTTTCCAGAACCGCTCTGTCCGGACCATCTCCGTATATGATGAATCTAATCTTGTCCTCGTATCCCCTCTCATTAAGTTTCTTGGCACTTTCGACCACTGTACCTATATCATTAGCCGTCCTCACACTGCCACAATACATCACCCTAAACTTGTCGTCTTCAAGATCCGGATCTTCAACCTTATACTGCTCCAGGTTATCGTAGAACCCTTTTAAATCGACGCCTATGTTGATGTAATTGAATTTATCCTTCGGTACTTTGTTGTTCCATCCCTGGTCAATTATGTAATCGTAAGCGCCTTCCCATGAAAAGACGAGAGCGTCAGATTTTTCATAGAGCCATTTCTCATAAGAATACATCGCTTTAATTGCAGGATTGTTATCCGAAAAATCCGCATACTCAACTATAGAAAGAGGCCAAAGATCTACCACATCAGTAATGAAAGGCACTTTGCATTTCTTGGCAATTTTGTAACCCGCAAGGCAGTTTAGGGGCTGAGGCATAGCCGCCATTACAATATCCGGTCTTCCAAATTTCTTATAGTTCTTCATTAGATTTCTATAGAAATCTACAAAACTTAGCGCCTCACCCTTGCGTCCGGTATACGATCTCGTCTTCACATATACAAAAGGAACTCCGTCAACGATTTCCTTTTTTACCGGGTCTCCATCTTGAATAAAATTGACATCCGAATTATGCAGTGCGCTTCCGGCAAACACGAGCGCATCGTAACCATGTTCTCTCAAATACTTTGCGAGACTATAATCCGGTATTCTCGGGCAGTACGATGGCCCACCCGCAAACTGGCTTATTATCCAGACCATTGGCTCTTTACTCAAAATAACCCCATTTCTTTTCATTCCTCTCACCAATTGTTTCCGCTTCTTACAGCCTATCTCTCGCCCACTCCCTGACAACCTTTGCGTCACTATGCGGCTTTTTGATGCCGTTCTCGCTCTGGTAGGTATCGCTTCCGAGCCCCAGGATTGTTATAATATCGCCATTTTCCGCATGATCCAGGGCATACTCTATGGCTTCTCTTCTGTCCGGAATCACAACGTAATCTGCCGCATGGCCCACGGCCGCCTCGCCTCTATGGATACCTTCTATTATGTCAGCGCTTATTAGCTCAAACGGCTCAAATCTGTTATGTTCCGATGTCACTATGCTAAAATCCGCATATTTGGCGCTGGCCTCCCCCATGCCAAATCTGCGCTCGGGATCTCTGTTACCTCCGGCACCAAATACGCATATTATCCTATTTGGGTGATATTCCCTGAGGCTTTTTAGATGTGCTTCCGTACTGTATCCGCTGTGCGCCGAATCGATAAAGACCCTGAATTTGCCGGTGTCCAGCACCATATCGAGCCTTCCTCTGACTCTCAAATCCGATAACGCCCTGTTTACCGTATCTACTTCTATTCCCATCTTATCGGCCACGGTAAATGCCGCCAATGCGTTATACATATTGAATTCACCTGGAAGCCCAACCTTAAGCAGAGCAGATGCCACCGCTTCTTGAGCGCTCACATCAAACGATAATCCTGCGGTTCTCTTTTCTTCGTTGTAATATTTGTTTAGGTCCGCGCACCGATAATCCGCCCCTTGACTCGTTCCAAATGTAAATACTCTGTCCTTTGGCAACTCTACGCGTGACAAAAACTCATCCAAATATGGGCTGTCTACATTCACAAATCCCAGTCTGCTTTGATTTAGTACTGCTGCTTTGCATTCCAAATACTCATCAAAGTCCGCATGCTCGCCACCTCCAATGTGATCCCCATGCTCAATATTTAGCCATATCCCATAATCAAATATAATGCCGTCTGTCCGATGCATTTTATGCGCCTGCGACGATACCTCCACAACCGCATGCGAACATCCCGCCGCGACCATCATTGCGAGATACATCTGAAGTTCTATCGCATCAGGCGTTGTATTGGAAAGCTTATAGACCACATATCCCGGTGTCTCCTCACACGGTTCACAGTGGAATCTCTCTGCGCCCGACACGCTTTCTATTTCATCACAACAAGGAATCACGGCCCCGGTAGACCCAATGGTTCCCGTAAGATTCCCGTCCTCTCTGAGTATTGCCGCGAGCATATGCGTGGTTGTCGTCTTGCCCTTGGTCCCTGTAATTCCAACAGTCACAAGCTTATCCCAAGGATTTCCGTAAAAGGTTTTGGCCAAAAACGGAGCTACCGCTCTGCTATCATTTACTTTCAGAATCACGACATACGATTCTGCATCTCCCATGAAGTTTTCCATATCGCCTTTTCCGGCTTCTGCATTGCTCGTCCCGACTCCGGTATCGCCCATGCAGGCCTCCGGTTCTCGCTCGACTACAATAAGTGAAGCACCCCCCGAGATTATCTCCGGAATAATAGTATGGCTATCAAAATGTTCACCCGAGATGCATATGAATATATCTTTTGGTTTTAGTTTTCTGTTATCGTTACAGATTCCAAAAACCTCTCCCTCTACGTCACCACACAGGATCTCGGGAGAAAACTCACTTGGAATCCCGTTTAACAATTCTCTAATCTTCAACTACATCCTCCAAGAAAATACTTCACTAATCATATAATTATATACTTTTCTGCCCCAATAATCTATAATAAGCGCATGAATATTGGAATTATCATGGCAGGGGGGAGCGGAACGCGCATGTCTGCCGCCCTCCCAAAACAGTTTATCGACCTCGGCGGAAAACCGATTATCATGCACACGCTCTCCAAATTCTTGGAAAGTGATTGTTTTGATGCGATTTACATAGGAATTCACCCAGATTGGGCGGAAAATATGGTGGAACTCCTAAGTAGCGCCAGTTCTTGCGGTGGCGACTCCTTCTCCGATTTGGATATAAACGGAAACCTTACGCCTATTCGCGTGATTCCGGGCGGAGCCGACAGAAATTCCACCCTTTTGAACGTTCTTGATGCGATTGAAGATGACTTTGCTGAGGCCTTTACCACCCATGGTACGAGCGCAGCTTCCAACACTAATCCAATTATCGTCACGCACGATGCCGTTAGACCATTTCTCACGGTCCAAATGATAGAAAGAAGCATAGCTTCCGCCACGGCTTACGGTATCGCAACCGTTGCAATTCCAACAATAGACACGATTGCAACAGCAAGCCGATTCAAGAGCGGTTCCGCCTGCCAAACCACCTCCTACGCAAGCGCAACCTGCGACACAAGCGCAACATTCATCGCCTCTATACCTGACCGAAGCACGCTCTACAACATCCAAACCCCTCAGAGCTTTAGACTCTCGCTCTTCAGAGATGCCTATTCTAACTTGTCAATCGATCAAATTGCCACTCTCACCGATGTTTGTGGCATATTTACTGCTGCCGGATTCCCTATAGAAATAGTTCCTGGTTCTCCCGAAAACATCAAGATAACGACGCCTTTTGACCTTAAACTTGCCGAATTACTCTTATCGCTACAAAAATAGGATTTCTAAGCCTCGCTTTTATCGCCCTAATCCGTACATAAACCCCGCATTTTGAGGGCTTCCAACCGTTTTCGGTTGTTCCAAAAAATAACTTTTCTACATTGATTTATTATGTAAACTATGATAAAATGACTGTACCTATCTAGAGTGTTTCAAAAGGAGGTACGTTTTGGGCACTTCAAGAGAGAGGTACATTTCTGCTAGGGGTATTGCAGGGAGTTTCCTCATTTTTTTGATAATTGTTAATTTGACATTTGGGGCTTCTGCCTTTGTTTTTGCTGACTCCAATGGTTTTGTAAATGCTACGGATGGTCTAAACATCAGGTCCGGCGCAGGTACAAAACATTCCATCGTGAGTGTGCTTCCCAATGATGCTGAAGTTACTATTATTGGTGAGGCCACCGACCCCGAAGGTGTCAAATGGTATCAGATTACGTCAAATTACGGCAATGGTTACGTTTGCTCATACTATATAACGTTGAAAAATGAGGAATCCAAATCGTCAGATGACACCTCATCCGACGAGAATGCTTCCGGCTCCACTTCCGGGTATGACGTCTCATATTCCAATGACGAAGACTTTGAGACATATCTAGGTGCCCAAGGATTTCCCGAAAGCTATAAGCCATACTTAAGAGTGCTCCACGCCGAGCATCCAACTTGGCGGTTCATAGCTATGCAGACCGGACTCGACTGGCAGGAAGTCATATATAGAGAGACGCATCCCGTCAGCACTAGCCTTGTTCCTAACAGCTGGAGCGACTCTTGGAAATCCCGAGAGAAAGCCTCCTATGACACCAAAACGGGAGAATACTATATTTTCGACTCCGGCGGGTATGTTGCCGCAAATAGCTACGGTGTGGCCTATTATATGGATCCAAGAAACAATATGGCTTCGGATACGATATTCCAGTTCCTATCGAATAAATTTGATGAGTCCACACAAAATATCGAAGGAATAGACTCAATTGCAAAAGGATCTTATCTGGAAACGCGCGATCCTGGCGAAGGGTTCAAGACCTACGCTGAGCTCATTTACAATGTTGGCAAAGAAACCGGCGTAAATCCTCTGACCATTGCATCAATGCTCATACTTGAACAGGGCCGCTCCGGAGATTCGGACCTGATTTCTGGCACATGCGAAGGCTATGAAGGTTATTATAATTTCTTTAACATCGGCGCCTACGCAGCAGGCGGACGGAGCGCCGTGGATAACGGCCTCATCTATGCCAAAAACAAAGGTTGGGACTCACCGTACAACGCAATCAAAGGTGGCGCTGAGATCTATGCAAACAACTATGTTTTCAACAATAAGTCCACGCTTTACTTCCAAAAGTTCAACGTGTTGAACGGCATGAGTAGAGTCGGAACAGGACAATATATGACTGCAATCTATGCAGCATCTTCAGAAGGAAAAATCTTGGCCGAGGGGTATGGAGATTCGGCAAACGGAGGAATTTCGTTTGAGATCCCTGTGTATGAGAATATGCCAGAAGAAGCGTGCCCCCTCCCCACCACGATAAATATTCCGCCGATAGAGATAACGCCGGACCCGGAACCTGAGGAACAAGGTGATGACAGTGGCAAGAGTGGCAAAGTAGAAGACGACAAGACGGAAGCCGAGAACAACAAAGAAGAAGTCAATAAGTCAGAAGACGAGAGCAACAAGGAAGAAGGCAACACGAAAGAAGGCAACACGAAAGAAGACAGCGAGAGCGGCAAGGTAGAAGACGACAAGACGGAAGCCGAGAGCGGCAAGGTAGAAGGC
>JAGAFN010000068.1 GCA_017612585.1 Bacillota bacterium
ATCGGCATCATGAGCGCATCGCTAATTCCGGTCGTGGTGCTCACCGTATTAAAGAGAAAAAAAGACAACTAGGATAAAAAAGATAAATATGATTTTCAAAAGCCTCATGTACTATGAGGCTTTTGGGCTTATAGGACAAAAAACCGCTATAGTTCCATATTCACGTCGAGGCCGTATAGCAGGCCTTTGATTGCGGTTGCTGCAGTTGAATCCGGCGCATCTTCTAACCGTGCGGGATTTAGATTGCTCATTATTAGAGGTTGATTTAGGGTGCGGTGTTCTTCCGGTGAATGCCCATACCATTTCTCGAAGAACTTTTTGTAGTAATCCGTTGTAGAGAATCCGACGTCCTTTGCTATTATCGAAATCTTTCTGCTGGTGTCGAGCAAGGGAATCTCCGAACGCTCAGCTCTGGCAAAGCACAAAAACTCTCTGAAACCCATTCCTGTATATTCTTTAATCAAATGCGAAAGATAGAACATGGAGAGGTGCTCGTTTTCTGCGATATTATCAAGCGTAATCTTGTTTTTGTAGTTCTCGTATATATAGCTGATTATGCGCGACACTCTCTCTATAATTATGGGATTCTCTTCGCTTGCGGAAACAGGAAGCCGATTTTCAAATGTAAATAAGTTAAAGTTTTTGTTTAGATAATTAATGAGTTCTATTGTTCCGTTGATGCAATCGTTTTTATAATTGGAATCCTTCTTGAAGTATTGGAGCAGTATCATTAGGATCATCTTGAGGAGATCGTTTTGCTTGGAGCCGGATGTTTTGATTGAATTCGTACGATAGATACTCTTTCCCAATGTGGGGAAATATTTCGTAAAGAAGGAATTGCTTATCTGGATTACAGCAACCATATTGGAACTGCCGCATGACGAAAGGGAATGGATCTCGTTTCCGTTGTTTGTGAAGATTTCTCCTTCGGACAGGGTGAACTTGCCATAACCGTTTGTAAGATTAATCTCGCCCGAGAGGACAACGACAAATTCGACGTCGCTGTGGTAATGCAGTGGCACATTCTTAATCTCGGATACCCTTATATTGATTGGAAAATCGTCTTGGTAGATTATCGTCTGAAGTAGCATGGAATTCTCCTTTATTAATGCCTGTTTCTCAATATAGATTAACATTTTTTAAAGAAAACCGCCACATGAAACAGCAAAAAAATCGATTAAAATAGCAAAATAATCGATTAAAATAGCAAAATAATTATTGTTTGAAAAGCGCTTAAAATCTATACTAAATATTGAAAACAACGCATTTTTGGGCTGCTCGGGGCGGTTGGTCTTAATACCGCCCATGAGCAGGTTTTCATAAGGAGGAAGAGATGCTTACACCAAGAGTGGCCAAGATGAGAGAAAAGGTTATTACGACTCGCCCTAGCATTACCGCTGAGAGGCTTGTTCTTGCAACCGAGGCTTATAAGAAGTTTGCGGGAGAGGCGGTTCCTATTTTTCGTGCCAAGGTAACTAATTACGTCATGGAGAATATGACAACACTAATTCTCGACGACGAACTCATAGTCGGTACCGCAACTAACAAGTTCAAGGGTGCGAGTCTATTCCCTGAATTTCAGTCGAGCACCAAATTCTATCTTGAGGAGCTCGACGAGTTCCCCGTTAGAACTAAGGATCCATACGACATCTCTCCAGAAGACAGAGAACTGATCTTAAAGACACTTCCGTATTGGGAAGGGAAGGCGATGCAGGACATAGCCAAACCTGCGCTCCCTTTGCATACGGTTGAATGCATGAATGATGATATCATAACCGTAGGACTCACAAACGGCGTATCGGGAGAAACAACCTGCGACCACGAGAAACTCCTAACCATAGGCCTTAAGGGTTATATGGAAGAGTGTCAGGAGAATATAAACAAGACAATGCCAAAATGTCAGCTCGACGAAGAGAAGATAAACTTCTGGCAGGCTTGCATTATTCAGTCGCAAGGGCTTATTACCTATGCTCACCGCATGGCGGAGGAAGCAGAGCGCCAAGCGACTGAATGCAAAAACAGAAAGCGCAAGAAAGAACTTCTTAAGATTGCGGAGAACTGCCGCGTGGTTCCGGAGAATCCTCCGAAGACCTTCCAGCAGGCTCTCCAGATGGTTTGGTTCGCTCACGTATACTTCCATATAGAAGTTTGCACCACGGCCAATGGATTTGGTCGCTTTGATCAGTATATGTGGCCCTTCTATAAGAAGGACGTACTAGATGAGAAGAATATAACGGAAGAAGAAGCACTCGAGATGCTCGAATGTCTGTATCTAAAGGCCTGCGAGGTATTTGAGGTTAGAGACCGCTGGTATGCAACATCCTTTGCTGGATATCCGATGTGGGAGATTCTTGTTGTTGGCGGACAGACTCCGGACGGAAAAGATGCGACGAATGAGCTTTCTTATGTATGCTTGGAAGCCGCGAATCAGCTAAAGACGACTCAGCCTGTAATGGCAGTTAGAGTTTGGGAGAAGACTCCGGAAGCTCTCATTAGAAAAGGCTGCGAGATGATCCAGGACGGACAGGCAAACCCGGGATTCTTTAACGACAACGCCGCAATGAAGATGGCTCTCGGAAAAGGATGCACCATAGAGGAAGCGAGAGACTGGACAATAGTAGGCTGCATTCAGCCGGGACCGGGAGGCGGTGCTACGGATGGATCGCCGGACGCCGGTTACGTTAACATGGGAAAGATGCTCGGATTTGTACTTTATAACGGAATCGATCCCGACACAGGAAAGAAGATGGGGCTTGAGACGGGAGACCCGAGAGAGTTCAAGAATATAGAAGAGTTCAAAGATGCGCTCAAGAAACAGATTCTGCACCATTACAGAATGGTCTGTGACGGATACAATATCATGCAGAGCATGCATCAGACAAGATTCCCGGTTATCTTTGCGGGTATGCTGACAAAGGGATGCGTCGAGAGTGGCCGTTCCGTTCAGCACGGCGGTGCAAAATATTCGACTGCGGGGCTCTATATAACGGGCGCGGCAAATCTTGCGGACTCAATCGCTGCTATAGAGAAATGTGTGTTTGAAGATAAAGATATCACGATGGATGAGCTCATAAATGCGCTCGACAAGAATTTTGAAGGTGAGGAAAGAATGCGTCAGCTTCTTCTGAATAAGCCACCAAAATTCGGAAACGACGATGAGCATGTGGACGGAATCTATCGCGAGATGATGCAGTTCATCGCAGAGAACGTTCAAGAATGGCCCGATGCAAGAGGCGGCAAATATTCGTTTAACGTTCACTCGCAGACGGTTAACGTATCGCACGGACTAGTTACGGGTGCGACGCCTGACGGAAGACTTGCAGGTGAACCGTTCTGCGACAATGCATCGCCTATGATGGGGCGTGACGTGAGCGGTCCAACAGCGACAGTAAAATCAGTTGCGTCGATGGGCCAGGAGAACTTCCATGACGGCGCACTGTTCAACCTAAGATTTGACCCAAAGGGTGTTGCGGGAGAGAAGGGCCTTAAGAGCATAGAAGGCGTAATCAAGACCTACTTCAAGCATGGCGGAGAGCATATCCAAATAAACGTAGTTGACGATAAGACGCTAAAGGCTGCGCAGAAGAATCCGGAGAAATATCGCGGACTAATGGTAAGAGTTGCGGGGTATATGGCCTACTTCACAGAACTCGATAAATCCGCGCAGGACACGATTATTTACAGAACGACTCATTTCAAAGATTCCGATATGGCATAAATTTTTCACGTCGGATTTATGTGCGAGTTTGTAAGATGAATTGTTGTTAGGAGGCGGAATGGAGAATAAACGGACTGCTCTGGTGGGCGGCATACAGAAATTCTCGACAGAGGACGGCCCGGGAATCAGAACCACAGTGTTTCTGAAGGGATGCCCTCTTAACTGCGCCTGGTGTCATAATCCTGAGCTCATCAGCTTTGAGCAGGAGCTTATTCAAATGCCAAATAATTGCATCAAATGCGGATATTGCATAAGCAAATGTCCGCAGGATGCAATTTTTTTTGATGAAGACAATAGGATTACGATAGACAGAAATAAATGTAATAGATGCATGGTATGCGTAGATGTCTGCACGGCAAATGCTCTACGAACAGTCGCAAAGGGAATGACTGCGGAAGAAATAATGAGGAAAGTCGAGCAAGACAAGGAGTTCTATGAGAGCACCGGAGGCGGCATGACCATAAGCGGTGGGGAACTGCTCTCGCAGGGAGATTTTGCTCGAGAACTCATAGAACTTGCAAGGGAGAAAGACATAAACGTCTGCCTGGATACATCGGGATATGGCGACGGCGATCTACTTATGGACTTGGCGTCTTATTCAAATGTAACCGATATACTCTACGATATGAAGTCGATAGCTTCCGGTATTCACAAGTCGTATGTTGGTATGGATAATTCGCTGATACTTTCGAACCTTGAAAGGCTTGCGAAAGATAAAAATCTTGCGCAGAAGATTGTAATGCGAATGCCTCTAATAAACGGAATAAATGACGGAAATGATATAATAAAGAAGACGGCTGAGTATTACAAAGAACTCGGTATAAGAAGGGTTACACTTCTTCCATACCATGTGCTTGGCATCTCAAAGAAACGTCATATCGGAGGAACGCCGCTCGAGTTCAAGGCTCCGTCCGATGAGAGAATGATGGAAATCAAGCAAACAATAGAAGATATCTCGGGGGCTTCGGTAGAAATAATGGGAAAGGTTTAGTGACCCGGTCTAAATAATGGTTAAAGTCTAATCATCAGGTAGAAGTAACGAGTAAAGTCCAATCATACAAATGAGAGGGTTTGACAGGAGGTTTATAGGTGAAAAGTATTAGTGATCGTGTAGATGCTATTCGTGAAGAGGGAAGGGATGTAGCGCACGAAATCCATGAGCATCCGGAACTCGGAAACGAAGAATTTCATTCCGTAGAGCTGCTCAAGGATTTTCTTGTGAAGCACGGCTTTAGTGTGGAAAGCGGTAAGTGCGATATGCCCACCGCTTTTATAGGAGCATATAAGGGAACAAAACCCGGACCAGCCATAGGATTCCTCGCGGAATACGATGCGCTCCGCGGAATGGGACACGCATGTGGACACAATATGATTGGAACGCTTGCGTGTGTATCCGCAATCGCTCTAAAAGATGCGATAGATGAATATGGCGGTGAAGTAAGAGTGATAGGCGCCCCCGCAGAAGAAACGATGGGCGGTAAATGTGCTCTTGCTGAAGCGGGTTACTACGATGACCTTGCGGTCGCAATCATGGGGCATCCCGCGAGCGTACATGCCGCAAGCGGAAATATGATGGCGATAGATTCGCAGAAGTTTGAGTTCTTCGGGAAAGCCGCCCATGCTGCCGCGAGTCCGGACAAAGGCATAAACGCGCTTAACGCTGTGCTCTTCACATTTAGAAGTGTAGATGCGCTCAGGCAGCATACGGTGGACTCGGCTCGCGTCCACGGAATAATAAGGAATGGCGGTGAAGCAGCAAATATAGTTCCCGACTATGCGAGCTGCGAATTCTATATAAGAGCAGAAGACTCCAAGTATTGTCTTGAATTCAGCGAGCGAGTCAAGAACTGCGCTCGTGCCGCTGCACTTGCGACAGGAGCAGAACTTAAGATAAGCAACTTTGAGGGATTCTATGACAATCTCGCAACCAATGAAACCCTTTCTAAGAGAAGCGTAGAGCATACCCATGAATTTGGAATTGCTCAGGAGATAAAAAAGAGAGAAGACACAGGATCATCGGATATCGGTAATGTCAGCTATAGATGCCCGTGCATACATCAGTGGTTCGACGTTGTTGGAGACCCGAGTGTGTCACTTCATACAGAAGAATTCTGCGCATGCGCCGATTCCGATTACGCATATGAGCAGATGTTTATAATAGCAAAGGCCTTCGTTGCCACGGCGGAAGATGTCCTTACACAGCCAGAATTCTTGGCGGAGATAAGGGCTGAATTCGACAAACTTGAGCGACGATAAGCAGAAGTGAAAAGGAGAGAGTCTCGGTCGAAGAATAGTCATTGGATTCATTAAACCTGTTTACGTGCACAGGAGTAAATAATAGATAGGAGCAAAGAGTATGAAATTAGTAGTGATAGGCGGAGTTACGGGCGGTGCATCGACTGCCGCAAGAGTAAGAAGGCTTGATCCAAATGCTGAGATAGTTGTTTTTGAGAGGGGAAGAGATGTGTCCTTCTCAAACTGCGCACTTCCGTACAGATTGTCCGATGTCGTTGAGAGCAGCGACGAACTAATTCTGATGGACCCTTATGATTTTAAAGAGCGCCATAATATTGAGGTCAAGACCAGAAGCGAAGTCACGAAGATAGACAGGAGATCCAAGACCGTAACTGTAAAGAATCTTAATACGGGCAAGGAAAGAAGAGTTAAATACGATAAGCTTATGCTCGCACCCGGAGCATCTCCTATACTTCCAAAGAGCATCAAAGGAATAGATTCAAATCACGTATTCTCTGTACGAAACGTTGAAGATATAGAAAAACTAAAATCATATATCGATAGAGAAGGAATAGAAGATGTTGCGGTTATTGGTGGAGGATTCATTGGAATCGAAGTCACGGAAAATATTAGAGAGGCCGGAAAGAAAGTAAGGCTGATAGAAGGAATGCCGCAGATCCTCGCGCCTTTTGATGACGATATGGTTCAGATGCTCCATAAAGAACTGCTTGATAATGGCATAGAACTCTATCTTTCGCATACTGTAAAAGAAATATCAAAGTCTCATGTTGTCGCGGAAGCCGCCGGCAAGAAGATAAAGGTTCCCGCTCAGGCAGTAGTGATGGCCGTAGGCGTAATGCCTGAGACAAAACTCGCAAAGGATGCGGGACTTGAAATAGGTGAGACTGGTTGCATAAAAGTAAATCACAATTATCAAACATCTGATCCGGATATCTATGCCGTAGGCGATGCCGTAGAAATCTATAATGCGCTAGCGCATAAGCCGGGGAAACTCGCGCTCGCGGGACCAGCGCAGCGGCAGGCGAGGCAGGCTGCAGACCATATGTATGGAATCCATAACGAGAACAAAGGCTATATCGGCTCGTCATGCCTAAAAGTATTCTCTATGAATGCCGCATCCACGGGCTTAAATGAGAAGGCTGCTGCCGCAGCGGGATATAACTATGACTCTGTACTTCTATATCCCAATGACCACGTCGGCGTTATTCCGGGAAGCAACTATGTCGCGTTTAAGCTCGTATTTGAAGTTCCGACCGGAAAGATACTGGGCGCTCAGTCAATAAGTCGAGGGGGAGCCGTTAAGCGTGCCGATGTGATTGCAACGATGATTACGATGGGAGGAACGCTGGAAGATCTTAAGGAACTCGAACTCTGTTATTCGCCGATTTACGGTACGGCAAAGGATATAGTAAACCTCGCTGCTCTTGTTGGATTAAATATTCTATATGGAAGCTTCAAGCAGGTGCACGTGAGTGAAGTAAGAAGCTTGGTGGAGAAGAAGGCATTCATTTTGGACGTAAGAGAACCGGGAGAGTATGCGGCAGGTCATATAAGGGGCTCCGTAAACATTCCTCTCTCACAGCTTTGGAATCGAATGAAGGAGATTCCGAAGAACAAAACTATCTATATACACTGCAGATCGGGACAGAGAAGTTATTATGCGCTTAAATATCTACAGGGGCACGGCTATAAAGATCTATACAACGTGAGTGGAGGTTTCCTTGGAATAAGCTATTATGAGTATTTCCGCGATCAGACAGAAGGTCGTAAGCCGATAATGGATCAATATAATTTTATATAGTTCTTAATTCAAAGAATTGACAACACTTATTGTTTGGTGACGTTTAGAAGGAATATCGGTATAAATCTCGGAGGTTGTTATGAGCAAGATGACTGAAGAAAAAGCAAATGAACTGATGGATGCGGGATATCACTGCTCGCAGGTACTCGCATATCACGTGGCGGAAGAACTTGGACTTGATAAGGCCGAGTGGCTTAAGCTTACGTCGGGACTAGGCGGCGGTTGTAATCACGGCGATACATGCGGGGCAATCACGGGTGCGATTATCGGACTTGGCGCCGTATATGGATTCTGTGAAGAAAACTACTCTGAGGAAAAAGACGAGATTATAAAAGAAAAGGTTAAGGAACTTCAGGAACGCTTCATTGAGAAACACGGATCTGTTCTCTGTAGAGACCTTCTCGATGGGTATGACAATGCGGATCCTAATAGCGAGAGTAGCGATGATACGTGGGATAACTGCGGAATGTACTGCGCCGATGCTGCGGTCATCTGGGATGAGATTGTTGGCTAGAGCCGCTATTTCGCGCGATATACAGATTAAATGGTTTAATGCATAGATTAAGTGCAAGTCTTGTGTTGATTGGAGGTTTACAATGAGCGACCGTAAGGTTTGTGTTATAACAGGTGCCACCGGAGGAATCGGTTCAGCAATGGTTAAGAAGTTCTATGAGAATAACTTTGATGTCGTTATGCTTGACATCAAAGAAGAGGCGCTTGCGGGCCTCGCAGAAAAAGAAGGTTACGAAAAGGAACGCGTAAGCTGGCATGATATAGATGTATCGAGTGAAGAAAACGTAAGGGACACGATTGCCAAGATCGTGGAAACCAAAGGGCGAATAGACGCACTCGTAAATGCCGCGGGTATTCTCGGGAAATATGATATGACAGAGGATTACGGCTTTGATAATTTCAAGAAGATTTATTCGATTAATGTATTTGGACCGTTTCTTACGATGATGTATACACTTCCTATCATGAAGGAGCAGGGGAGCGGTGCGATAGTCAATTTTGCATCGGTTTCAGGAATGACGGGATACACCTACGAAATCGGTTATGGATCGAGCAAGTGGGCGGTAATAGGGATGACCAAGAATGTGGCGAACGAATATGGAGAATTTGGGATACGCGCAAACTCTGTTTCGCCGGGCTGGGTTAATACGGGGATGTTCAAAAAATCGCTCGAAGACTATGCGGAGAAGTTTGGAAAAGGAGAGGTGACGCTTGGGCCACTTGGGAGACCGGCGGAACCGGGAGAAATAGCAAACGTGGTTTATTTCCTCTGTACGGATGAGGCTTCGTATATAAATGGCTCCAATATACTGGTCGACGGTGGAATGATGCTCGGATAAATGCTATAATTTAAAGAAGTTATAGTTTGAACGGAGAAGAGATTTGAAACAAATTGACAGAGTTTTAATATGGGAGCTTGATGACAAGGATATAGTATCTCAGCCGCTCCTTAAACGAATGCATCAGTATGAGGAAAACTCAAAGATGTGGAAGGGGGCATTCGTCGCCTTTCTCGTGGCTTTGGCTGCGAATTTTTTAATAGGCCTTCTGTTTGGAAAGAGTTTCGCGGGCGGATATGAAAACTCAAGACTTAATTTCTTTTTGGTGATGCTGACGAGAATAGGCTTTGTGGTATTTGCAGCACTGTTTATCAGAGAGAAGACGTTCATAAAGAATAAGTGCTCATGCCCAAAGTGCAACGAAGGATTCGCATACTATATATCAAATTCGGGCAGAGGCGGACAATGCGGCAGAAAGTATTTTCTCGACGATTGCGATACCGTCGGAATAAAGCAGGGAATGGTCAAATGGAGCCCATTCGTGCTGCCGAAGAAATGCCCCAATTGCGAAGAAAAGATTTGGAAAGAGTAGATGCAGAGTAGCCCTGTAAAGAGCGAGTATCGGAAAGAGTAAGAGATAGGAGGAATGCAGATGGAAACAAAAGCTTTGATCGAAAGAATTGCAAAGACTGTTGAGGCGCTTAAGCCTGAACTCAAGGAACTTACGCTGAACATACATGCTAATCCCGAGCTCGGCAATCAGGAGCACAAGGCCTATGCATGGCAGCTCGAACTCCTAAGGAAATACGGATTTGAAATCACGGAGCATTACTGCGATATCGAGACGGCTTACAAGGCTGTATATAAAGGAAAGAAAGAAGGCCCCAAGATTGCTATGCTTGCGGAGTACGATGCGCTTCCAAAGCTTGGTCACGGATGCGGTCACAATCTCATCTGCATGATGTCTGTTGGATCGGGAATCGCCATGCGAGAATATGCGGATGAGTTCGGAGGGGAAATATACGTAATAGGAACACCTGCCGAAGAAACAGAAGGTGCCAAGGTTGCAATGTCCAATTCGGGCGCGTTTGATGAAATGGATGTAGTCATGATGGCGCATCCGGCATATGAAGACGGAAGCTCTTGGAATACGATGGCCATGATTTGCAGGAGCTATGAATTTTTCGGTAGGAATGCTCATGCGGCTTCAGCTCCGGAGGAGGGAATAAACGCACTCGATGCGATGATTAACTTCTTCAATCTCGTAAACGCAATGAGGCAGCAGACCAAGGACGGAACGAGAATCCACGGAGTGATTTCTCACGGCGGAGAAGCCCCAAATATAATTCCCGATTACACGAGAGCGCTCTTCTATATTAGATCACCCAAATGGGCACAGCTCGAAGAACTAGAAGCAAGAGTGGAGGCCTGCGCAAAGGGTGCTGCAATCGCAACGGGAACAACATATAAGGTCAATTTTGAAGAAGTTGACTTTATGGATACCAACAGCAATATGTATCTAAATAGATTGGCGTGTGATTCCATGGAAGAACTTGGGGTCAATATGTATTGGTTCGGTACGGAGACATCGATGGGGTCTTCAGATCTCGGTAACGTAAGCTACAGATGTCCCTCGATTCAGATTATAAACAGCCTAGGTACGCATTCGAGCGGCAAGAAATACGTTGCCCATACGACGGAGTTCGCAGAACTCGCTTGCACGGACTGGGCGATTAACCACGCATTCGAATTCATCAAAGGATTCGTCCTGACAGCCTGCAAGCTCATGACGGAACCCGAACACCTAAAGGCAATCAAAGAAGAATTCGCAAATATCAAATAAATGTGTGATGACGAGAACATGCAGCCTCGTCATAAAAACAGCTTTATTTTGATAATAGTCTGCGAATCAGGTTTGCGATTAGGGTGTAGCGTTTTTCGACAGTGTCGAGTAGGAAATATTCCTTATCGTTATGGAGATTGTCTCCGTGCGGACCGCATGCATCGATAATCGGTGTGCCACCGCCCGATACGAAGCTCGCGTCGGAGGCACCGCCTGAGCTTTCGAAGTCGAATTCGTAGTTCATCTTTGCGGCCTCCTCCTTGAGGATTTCGACCATCATCTTTGCTTCGTCAGTGAATTTCATCGGTGGCATATCACTGTATTTGATATATTCGGTTTTGATTCTCTCGTCGAACGGGTTGGCGACCAGTTCGTTGAATGCTTTCTCTACGACTTCCGCCTGGCTGTAATCCATGATTCTAACGTCTATCTTCATGTGGGTATGTTCAGGAACTACGTTGGAAGCTGTTCCTCCGTTTATGACGCCTACGTTTACGGTTAGCCCGGGGAGGCTCTTATGGAGTTTCGCGCAAGTTTCTATCCAGCGGCCGGCTTCTCTTATTGAACTTGCTCCTTTGTCCGGATAGCTTCCTGCATGCGATGCGAGGCCATGAATATCCACCCAGTATTCCAATGAACCTTTTCTTTCATGTACGAAGTTACCGGTTATTCTTCCCGGTTCCATGTCGAGGGCGTATTTTGCATTCTTTGCGAGTTCAAGGAGGAGTTCTCCGCTATATGGGGATCCGAGCTCCTCGTCGCCGTTATTAACGATGGCAAAGCATTTATCGGGGAACTCATTTCTAAGCTCTCTGATCAAATGTAAAGCCATAAGGTCTCCGGCTTTCATGTCAGCGGCGCCGGGGCCTTTGACGTTGTTGCCGTCGACGGTGAATGGTCTCTCTGAGGCAGTGCCTGCGGGGAATACAGTGTCGATATGACCGATGAACATTATATCCCAAGGTTTTTCGATGCCAGAGAGTTCATTCATATCGTGAGTTGCTGCGACGAGGTGAGGGTGCCCTTCGGGTTCTAAACGTCTTCTCGTAACAAATAGCCCATCATTCTTATACATCTCCTCCAGAGCATCGGCCATCTTGTTTAGACCTTCGACATCGTAGCTTCCGCTGTCGATGTTGACCAGCACCTCGAGCTCGTCCAAATATTTCTTTAAATCTATTCCCATAGTCCATCCTTTCTTTATCAACCGAGTAATTGAAGTTTACTTATGATTCGTTTGCATGTAGTTACTGTATCTGTGTTTAATTAGTTTAACTAGCTTAATTAGCTTAATTAGCTTAATTGGTTTAGTTTTTTCCCTGATAAGGGATAAATCTTCCGAGTCTATCGTTAACTGTCATTCCATTATCCATAGCAAGTTCTCCGCCTATGTATACGCGCACTATACCTTCAGGAGCCTCGAGGTGGGAGAAGTCTGCATTGTCTATGATTGTATTGGGGTTGAAGATAGTTATATCTGCATCGCAGCCTTCCAAGATTCTTCCTTTGTTATGTAGGTTCATTCGCTCCGCGGGTTCAAGCGTCATTTTGCGTAAGGCGTCTATAAGGGGAAGGGCTTTTTCTTCACGAACGTATTTGCCTAGGACTCTCGGAAATGTCCCCGCTATTCTTGGATGACCGCTGCCTGACGCCATAATTCCATCTGAAGCAACCATGCCGTTTGGATTAATGATTGCATCTCTTATATCGTCCTCGTTCATGACAAATGCAACAGCCAGCATGCTCGGATGGTTTTCTCTTGCGTCTTTAAATATCTTCTCATCGCAGTAAATGTTTTTATATGGTTCAGAGGTGAGCATGATGCTGTCGTAATCAACACCCCAGGTATCGAGGCATCCGTCCTCAAACACAGCAGAACCTATGAATGTAGAAAATGCATTATACGGATAAGTGTCATAGTTTAGTCCGCGATCAATCTCCATTGCAGAGTTGATATGATTGAGGCATTCTTTCATTCTTCCAAATGCAGCTCCGCTCGACAGATGCGATATCTGAAACTTTGGTTTGATGGCAGCGGAGAATCTTATCATTTCATCTACTTCATCGGTATTCTTATGGCATTCGTCGCGGTAATGAGCGCTGACGATATAATTTGGATCCTCAAGTCTGCTTACTGCAAAGAGCATTTCGTCGAAAGACATTGCGGGATCGTATTCGATGCCGAATGATATTCCGCATGCACCTTCTTCGATTTCATTCATGACTTTGTCTCTAAGGATTATTCTTTGCTCGGAAGATGTTGTCTCATGATGACCGACTCCCATCTCTGTCCTAAAGAAATTATATCCTGATTGCATCATATAGTTTACTGGTGAGCCACCGAGTTCTTTGAGCACGCCCTTGAATACATCGATGGGTTGCCTTTGGGTTCCGCAGTTTCCTCCGACGGCAGTTGTAACACCCATCTCCAGCATACATTTGGCGGCATAATAAGTCTTTCCTTCTGTTAGAAAGCGCTCTTCGTGCATGTGAATATCAATAAAGCCGGGGGACACTATGAGTCCTTCGGCATTGAAAATTGAGGCAGCATCAGGCTCTGATCCTCCTATATAATCAATCTTTCCATCCTTGATTCCCAGATTGGCTTTTTTGAACGATGCACCCGAATTATTATTGCCAGTACGATAGTTTCCAAAGTCGGGGTACGTTGCATTTACGATAAGAAGATCTAACATACAAACCTCCCGGTAGAGCATAAACCTTGCAATGCGTTTTACACTTCGTATTATATCACAAAGTTGCGTCATGTCGTGAATAATAAAAGAAAACGAAAGAGCAAAATGAATTTTACAACAAAAGCGAAATGCGAAAGCGAAAGATAAAAACGAAAGCGAAAACAAAAAATAAAAAGCGCAGAGGAAAACGGAAAGCGTTAATCAAAAATCAAAAATAGAAAAGGAAAAACGAAAACAAAAAACTAAATGCAAAAGTATTTTTGGAATCAAAAACATATCAAAAAAATATTCAAACAATTTCAAGAAAACTCTTGAAATTTGAATTATGTAGCGGTATTATATTTTCGTAAGTTATTATAAGTATACTTATATAACTGTAAAAAGTTTTTTTGAGAAGGGGTAAAGAAAAACTCCGCAATCGTAAAGGAAGGCGAAAAAATGGCAACAGCAAAGAAACCTGCAGCAAAGAAACCAGCTGCAAAGAAACCGGCTGCAAAGAAGGCAGTAGCAAAGAAGCCAGTAGTAAAGAAAGCAGCAGCTAAGAAACCGGCAGCAAAGAAAGCAACAGCTGCAAAGAAAGCAACAGCAGCAAAGAAACCAGCTGCAAAGAAAGCAGTAGCAAAGAAGCCAGCTGCTAAGAAGGCAGTAGCTAAGAAAGCTCCAGCGAAGAAGACAACAGCAAAGAAGACAACGGCTAAGAAGGCAGTAGCTAAGAAAGCTCCAGATAAGAAGGCAGTAGCAAAGAAAGCTCCAGCTAAGAAAGCAGTAGCTAAGAAAGCTCCGGCTAAGAAAGCAGTAGCTAAGAAAGCTCCGGCTAAGAAGACAACAAAGAAGTAATAAGCAATACTAAATAAGAAATACTAAAATGGGCTCCGCTTCTCGGCGGAGTCCAATCAGTTTAATAACAATTTTGAGCCATAAAGGAGAAAACCGATATGAAGAAAAGGTTGATCGCAGTTGCTCTTGTTCTGGTGATGGTGATTACACTTTGCGCATGCAAGGGTAATACACCGAAGGAACCCGAGCCAACCACAGATCCTGATGGCCCAACCGGTGAACCTATCTACGGAGGAGAACTCGTCGTAGGTATTCAAGCCGATTTGGATGCAAGTCTTGACCCGCACGTATCATCGTCGTCGGCAGGAACCAGAGAAGTCCTATTCAATGTATTCGAAGGCCTTGTTAAGCCTGATTCTGATGGAAATCTCATCCCCGCCATTGCAGCGAGTTACGATGTGAACGATCAAGCGGACGAATATACCTTTACACTTCGTGAAGGCGTCCTGTTCCACAACGGAAATGCGGTAACGGTTGGGGATGTTGTTTATTCTCTGAGTCGTGCGGCCGGTCTCGATACCGGGACGCCACTTGTAAGCGACGTTGCGGGAATAGCATCTGTGGAAGCTAAAGATGACAAAACCGTCGTCATAAAACTCTCTGCTCCCGATACGGAATTCCTTTCGCATATTACGACGGCTATTATTCCGGAGGGAATCGACCCGAATACCGAAATCGTTGGTACAGGTCCTTATAAGCTTGCATCGCGTACGATTCAGGAGAGCGTAGTCTTTGAGAAATTCGACGGCTACTGGGGCACTCCCGCATACATCGATAAGGTTACGCTTAAGCTGATTGACAATTCGGAAACTCTTGTCATGAGCCTTAAGTCCGGTGCTGTGGACATGGCCACACATCTGATTTCAAGTCAGGTGGCGGAGCTCGACAATATGAACGTGCTTGAGGGAAGCAGCAATGCGGTTCAGGCTCTGTATCTTAACAATGCCGTTGTACCTTTTGACAATGTAAAGGTGAGACAGGCGCTCTGCTATGCGATTGACAAGCAGGCTATACTTGACCTAGCATTCGACGGACATGGTTCGCTTCTCGGAAGCAGCATGTTCCCGGCATTCGGAAAATACTTCATGGATGAGCTGACCAATTACTATGAGTATAATCCGGAGAAAGCCAAGGAACTTCTTAAGGAAGCGGGACTTGAAAATGGTTTTGGATTCACGATCACAGTTCCGTCAAATATGCAGCAGCATGTAGATACTGCTCAGGTAATCGTACAGCAGCTTGAACTCGTTGGCGTAAAAGCAAAAATCAATCAGGTTGAATGGACAACCTGGCTTGAGGAGACATACAGAGGAAGAAATTTTGAGGGAACAATCGTAAGCTTTGATGCCCACGGAGTTGCGGCTTCAGATCTTCTCGCAAGATTCCAGAGCACAAACGGCAAAAATATGATTAACTTTAACAGCGAAGCATATGATGCCAAATACAAAGAAGCCACATCAACTACAGATGATGCGGCTCAGACAGCGGCATTCAAGGAATGCGAACGCATTCTGACGGAAGAGGCTGCCAACGTATATATTCAGGACGTTGCATCGTTTGTTGCGCTCGGAAAGAGCTTTGGCGGTTTCGAATTCTATCCGCTTTACGTTTGCGACTTCTCAACCATTTATAAGGTTGCTGAATAATAGGATTAGATTAATACTCACGCGGCGCGGCTATTTGTCGCGCCGCAAGTACTATTCGGGAACAACAAAGCACTATTCGAGATAAGTAGGAATAATTATTATAAATATAAGTTACTATAGATAATGAAGTATGTATTAAAGAAAACCGGGGTACTCATAATCACTCTTATTATGATATCCCTCCTGGCTTTTTTGGCCTTTCAAATAATACCGGGTGATCCGACTACCAAAATACTCGGTACCGACTATACGCCGGAAAGGGCAGAGGCGCTTAGGGCCGAACTCGGCCTTGACGGAAGCATCATCTCCAGGTATTTTAGGTGGCTCATCGGATTCATCAAAGGCGATCCCGGGATGAGCTATAGTTATTTTGTTCCGGTGAGGCAGGTCCTCGAGGGAAAACTCGCCGTAACATTTACTCTTTCTATTATTTCGTGGATTATTGTAACGGTCATAAGCATTCCTGTTGGTATTGCAATGGCAAGATACGAGAATGGTCCACTCGATAAATTTAACGTTGTATTCAACCAGATTTTCATGGCCATACCGGCATTCTTCATGGGAATCCTATTTGTTTATATATTCGGACTGGTACTTAGATGGTTTATGCCGGGGAGATTTATATCATTCGATGAAAATTTCTTTGGAGCAATCGCTTCGCTCATACTTCCTGCGCTTGCAATCTCGATTCCAAAGGCGGCAAAGGTCGCAAAGCTTCTTAGATCATCCATATTAAATGAAATGAAAAACGACTACGTGAGGACAGCGTACAGCCGTGGAAACTCCCGCTGGGAAGTTATAAGGAACCACGTTCTTAGAAATGCGCTTCTTCCCGTAATAACATATATAGCGATGACCCTTTCGGATATAGTGGCGGGGTCTATTATAATTGAGCAAGTATTTGCGCTTCCGGGACTCGGAAGACTTCTTATAAGCAGTATCGGAAACAGAGACTTTCCGGTCGCGCAGACGATAGTCGTGATTATCGCCTTTGTTGTTGTATTCATGAACTATCTTGCAGATATCGTTACGCAGTACGTCGATCCGAGAGTGAGGTTATCATAATGATTAACAGAAAAGATTCTCACTTTAGGGCGGGACTTATAATAACGGGGCTAATGGTCATAATCATACTCATCGGTATATTCTGGACACCATATGACCCGAATGCGATGGATGGAACGGCCAAGATGCAAGGACCAAGCATGTCGCATCTACTCGGTACAGATAATTTTGGACGCGATATATTCTCGAGAGTGGTTCAGGGTGCGGGATCTACATTCCTTATTGCTGCGGCGACTGTTGCCATAGGTCTCATCGTCGGAATAATAATAGGTTCCGTAACGGGTTACTACGGGGGTTGGCTCGATGAAGTCTTGATGCGAGTGAATGACAGCATCCTGGCATTTCCGAGCATACTTCTTGCACTCGTTCTCATAGCCATTATGGGTCCAGGAAAATACAATATTATAGTCGCTCTTGGAATTCTCTTTATACCGAGTTTTGCGAGAATAGTGAGAACCGAAGTTGCAAAGCAGAAGAATACGGACTATGTGAGAAGTGCAAGGCTCATGGGAGCGAGTGATGCGAGGATACTTCTCCTTCACATACTTCCTAATATAATTCCGGTTCTTCTTTCGTCGATTGCAATTGGGTTTAACAATGCGGTGCTCGCTGAAGCCTCTATGAGTTATCTTGGAGTAGGTGTTCAGCCGCCTGATCCAAGCCTTGGAAGAATGCTTTCTGAAGCGCAAGGGTTCTTATCCGGAGCCCCTTGGTATGCGATATCCGTCGGCATTGCTATCATACTTTTAATCCTTGGATTTGGCCTTTTGAGCGAGGGACTTGGAGGTGATGACAGTGCGAGATAGAATGAAAAGAGAATCATCAGACATCCTCCTCGACGTCAAGGATTTGAAGGTAAAATTTTTATCGACAGGCAAGGAAGCTATTCATGGAATAAACCTCACGATGAAGCCGGGAGAAAGACTCGGTCTAGTCGGTGAGTCCGGAAGCGGAAAAACCGTAACCGCGATGGCGATATCCGGCCTCATAGAAAAGAACAAAGTCGAACTCAGCGGAAGCATAGTTTTTGACGGAGTTGATATATGGAATTGCTCGCGTAATGAATTGAGATCCGTTCAAGGAAGAGAAATAGGAGTCGTGTTCCAGGAACCGATGACGAGCCTTAATCCGCTCATGAAGATTGGTTATCAGGTAGAGGAGACGCTTAGGCTTCATACCAAGGCGACTCCGGAGAAGCGCAGAGAACTCGCCATTATGGCGCTCGACAAGGTTGGAATCCCCGAGCCGGAAGTTGCATACGATAAATATCCGCATCAGCTTTCGGGAGGGCAGAGGCAGCGTGCCATGATAGCTTCTGCCATGGTAATTAAACCGAAGCTTCTGATTTGTGACGAGCCTACGACTGCACTCGATGTACGAGTTCAGGCTCAGATACTTAAACTCCTAAAAGAAGTGAGCGATGAGTTTGAGGTAGGAATACTCTTGATCAGTCATGACCTTAGAGTAATACGTCAGCTTTGCGATAAGGTTGCGGTAATGTATCGAGGAGATATTGTTGAAGAAGGCGATACCGAAGAGGTGTTCAACAATCCTAAACATGAATATACAAAAAGGCTGATTGATGCAATTCCAAAGCGAGAAAAGCAAGTCGGCAATCAAGAATAGTAGAGAAGATACAATCAACCACCAAAAGCTTGTAATAACTATAGAGTGGGAGTAGAAACAATAATGGGAAACAACGCTTCCGTAATCAAAACAGTAATAGAAGATACATCCAAGGTTCTCGAAGTTAAGAATCTCTCTTTGACGTATAATGATTCGACCATATTCGGAAAGAAGAGCAGCTTTAATGCCTTGCATGACGTTAATATTCATATAGATAATGGCGAGATACTCGGAATCGTAGGGGAGTCCGGATGCGGAAAATCTACGCTTGCCAAGGCGATTCTCGGAATGATAGAGGGTGCCGACTTAAGCGGCGAAATCATTCATTATACAAAGAGACCGCAGATGGTATTTCAGGATCCCGCAGGAAGTCTGAACCCTGCAAAGACAATCGAGTGGATAATGGAGGAACCTCTTAGAATCTTTGGAAAATACGACGAAGAAGAGCGAAAAAAGAGAGTCTATGATATGATGGAGCGCGTCGGTCTCGAAAGAGAACTGGCAAGCCATAAGCCAAGGGAACTCTCCGGGGGCCAGAAGCAAAGGGTATCAATTGCGACCGCGCTTATTCAGAGACCGAAGTTCATCATAGCGGACGAACCAGTATCCGCACTCGACGTATCGATCCAGGGACAGATACTCCACCTCTTGCTTCAGCTAAGGGACGAACTCGACCTATCATATATGTTCATTACACACGACCTAAACGTCTGCTACTCAATCTGCGACAGAGTCGTCGTCATGTATCACGGCGAAGTCGTCGAAGAAGGCCCAGTAGAGAAAGTGTATAACGATCCAAAACATGACTACACCAAAAAACTTCTCGAAGCCGCTTTAATATAACAAGTAATAAGAGCGGATTGCTCATGTGTTTCTCGGGCCGCTCGCGCTCAGTCCTCGCGCAGCGGTACTAAGCTCTCACTTCGTCCACGGAACCAGTTCCTCGACTCGTGAATCGCTAAGTACCGGCGCTGTGGAAGCCCTCGTAACACATAAACAATCCACTCTTTATTTATGCTATAATTAATTCGAAAGATGAAAGGAGTTTATGTTTATGAGCGATGTTTTTAACGGCGCCAAGAAACTCGGTTTTGGCCTCATGAGACTTCCCAGGTTAGACGATAATAAAGAAGTAATAGATATAGAGCAGACCAAGACGATGGTCGATCTCTTCATGCAGAACGGCTTTACGTATTTTGATACTGCCTGGGCTTATGACGGATCCGAGGAAGCAACCAGAGAGGCTCTCGTCGAGCGTTATCCGAGGGATAGCTTTACTATCGCAAGTAAGCTCGCTCCGTGGATTGAGGCCAAATCAAGGGAAGAAGCGATTGCTCAGTTCGATACATCCTGTGAACGCCTTGGAGTTGATTATATAGACTATTATCTCATGCATAATCTCGGAGATAAGAGAACCAAGATGTTTGAAGACTGGGGAATCTGGGAGTATGCGATGGAACTCAAGGAGAAGGGGAAGATAAAGCATCTTGGATTCTCTTTCCACGACAAGGCGGAAGCTCTGGGACCAATTCTCGATGCACATCCGGAGGCGGAATTCGTTCAGCTTCAAATAAACTACGCGGACTGGGACGATGCGTTCATTCAGTCTAAGCTTTGTTATGAGGTGGCGCGTAAATACGATAAGCAGATTATCGTCATGGAACCCGTCAAGGGCGGTATGCTTGCGGATCCGCCAGAAATTGTGACGGATATTCTAAATGCTGCAAACCCCGATGCATCAAATGCTTCTTGGGCAATCAGATTTGCGGCGAGTCTCGATGGCGTAGGCATGGTGCTTTCCGGAATGAGCAATATTGAGCAGATGGAAGACAATATCTCTTTCATGAAAGAGTTTGAGCCGCTCAGCGATAAGGAACAGGAGACAGTAAGAAATGCCGCCGATGCGCTTCACAGCATACCGCTAATCCCATGCACCAAATGCAATTATTGTGCAGAGGTCTGTCCGATGAATATAGGAATCTCGGGAACATTCTTTGCAGTCAATCATTATAAGGTTTATCAGAATCTGGATGTTGCAAAGGGAAGAGAATCTTGGAACGTAAAGGGACAGGGTAAAGCAAGAGCGAACGAATGCATCAAATGTGCGTCTTGCGAAGGCGTATGCCCGCAGCATATAGAAATAGTAAGCGAACTCGAAAAGGCGGTAAAACTGTTCGAGTTATAACTATTGCAAATAGGGGGCTTTCCATGGAAAGCCTCTTTGAATATTAAGGATAGGAATCAGTATTAAGAACTGGTTTTGGGAAATTTGATATTAGAGGTTAGGTGTGGCTATGTTGATATTTCCAACAATTAAAATTTCGGAAGATACGCCGTTTAAGCGTGGTGAGAGCTATGGTAGCCAAGCGGCTTATTATATTGGAGTGTGTATCAATACATATAAGACAGCATTAGCGAGGGCCGACGTTAAGTGGGAGATAGCGCAAGGAGTTGCGATGCGTTATCTCAAATGGACGGAAGAAAGTGAAAACATGCCTGATATGGTTGATGAAATCAAGGGCATAGCTTCCGGCTCGGGCATGGATTTGATGGATATTGCTGTAATTAACTGCGCCTATGAACTCCTGCACTTTCCTAAGGAATGTACGGCATTTGCTCTTCAGAGAGAGGCGACATTAGGCGGTCATGTGATTTTAGGTCAGAATTGGGACCAGGATCCGAGATTCGCTGCTCATGCTGTGCTTCTTGATATATTAGAGGAAGAGACGGGTAATCATATCTTTGGTCTATCCGAAGCGGGGCAGCTAATAAAAAGCGGAATATGCATTCACAAGGATGGAAGCGCAACCGCAATCTGCGGAAACAGCATACTCAGCAATCTCGATAAAGTTGGAATAGGTTGTCCGACATCGGTGTTAAGAAGAAAGGCTCTTACGTTTACAAGGATGGAGCATATATTAAACCTTGTCACTGGATCCGCAAGAAGCGTATCGTCAAATATAAATGTTGCGACTACTGAAAATGAGATACGTGCCATAGAACTTCTTCCTGAGGTTGTGGAGAGAGAAGATAGCCTTCTTATAGATCCATACTATATACTTGATTCTATGAGCGGCGCGGTTACTCACGATAACAGTATTAGATCTGTTCCGCAGATAGATATGATGAGACATGGACACCCACGTGGAACGCATCTAAAGATTCTCTTTTCAGAAGCGACGGGAAGAATTGATTTAAACTATATAAAAAGATGCCTCTCGGACCACGAAGGTTATCCGGGAAGCATCTGTTCACACGGCTGCGACGAAAATGACAATTGGCAAACAATTGCATCCGTTATCTACGACCTAGATGCGCATTCAGCACATGTCTGCTGTGGTGCGCCTTGCACAAACGATTATATCGAATTCAAACTATAAGTAGCATAGCGAGGCGTGAATAGTCAGCTGAACCAATAAGAGTTGATTGCTTGGAATTATTCGTGCCTGAGAGCTTCTATCGGGTCGAGGTTAGCGGCTTTTCGCGATGGAATGAGTCCAAAGATTATGCCGATGGCCATGGAGAACACCACGGCGATTATCGTTGCGGGCCAGCTGATTGCAACGGGAGCGCCGTTTAGCTGCGATATGAATTCTGCCAGTATAACTCCTATGATTACACCGAGCACTCCGCCGATTGAGGTGAGGGCAACAGCCTCGGTTAGGAACTGAGCCATTATTGCACTCTTTGGTGCGCCGATGGCTTTTTTTAGTCCTATCTCGCTTGTTCTTTCGGTTACAGAAACGAGCATGATATTCATTACGCCTATTCCGCCGACGAGAAGCGATATCGCCGCTATCCAGATGAGCATCTGATTGGTGCTCTGGCTTAGCTGCTGAATCTGTCTTGCCTGTTCCATAAGGTCTTGCGCCTTATATGAGTACTCGCCTGATGACAGTATGGAAGATGCCATTATGCTTTCCGCATCTTTTCCGACCTGAGTCATGTCGTTGGTGTTTGCAGTTCTAAGAAGCACATTATGTGGCTCGTCGTACTGATATATTGTCGGCCAGGTCGTCATAGGTATATAGACTTTGCCGGCCTTATCCTGTCTGAAAGTGTAGTAATCTTCTATTGAAGTAATCGTAGGTTCAAAGCTTTGTTTCTCTGCAAGAACTCCGATTACGACAAAGGGTTCGCCCTTGATCTCGACGGTTTTGCCAACTGCATCTTCGCCCTGGAAGAGGGATTCGTAACTGTTTTCGTCGAGCAGGCAGACTTTGTGAAAACCGTCAAGGTCTGCTTGCGAGATGCTGCGACCCTTGGAAACAGTGAGTCCTGCGGTTCCTATATAGTTAGTGTCTATACCGTAAATATATCCGCCGCTTAGAGAGTTTGAGAGATAATAAACTCCGTCATAATCCTGCCTTCTGTTGTAGATGGCAGCGCTCTCGACCTTATCTATGCTCTGAAGCTCTTTATACTGGTCGTCGGTTACAGGTTTAATTCCCTCCGGGACACCGTTATAGAATTCGTAAGTCCAATCGCCTTGCATAAGCTGAACGTTTACGTTGTTGACACCTGAACCGATGAGGTTCTTTTTTATTTGTTCGTTCGTTCCCTGAATAGTGGAAACGATTGCTATGATGGCGGCTATTCCAATGATGATACCCAGCATGGTGAGGATGGATCTCATCTTATGCGAGAATATACCGCGGAAGGATAATCTAATGTTCTCTATCATAAAACCACCTCTACCAATAGTAATACATATCTTCGTTCATGACGGTCTTGGCACCTTCTATGGCGCCGTTTCCATAAGGGAAGGAGATATAATCTTCTTCCCTTATTCCTTCCAGTATCTGCACGTATTCACCATACCAGGTCTTGCCGCAGCGCACATACTGTTTAACAAGTTTTCCGTCAACGTCCTTCATTACATATTTTCCGGACTGATCGCTTCTAATATACGCTGTCGGAATATTGATGGATCCTTCGACTGCGTCAGAGACCAAAGTGAGCTGCACCCAGTCCCACGGGCTAAGATTATCTGCATCTTCAAAATAGGCGAGGAAACCATAGGTCGAGGAGTTTGGATTTCCTCCGTAGTAGTAATAATTGTTTTCCATCGGATATTCGTCTATTGAAGAAATAGTGCCCAAATACATCTGTCCGGTTTCCCAGCTGTAAGCGGTTACTTCTTGTCCTACGCTGAACTTATCAAGCATGAGTTCTGATATTCCGCCTTGGATGACAACTCCTTGTCCGGCTTCTACCTTGAGGAATGCTGAACCATCCTGCGGAAGATTGTTAGGATCTCCAAGCACTGTAACCGTGCCGTCCCTCTTTGCTTTTACAACGCCGTCCTCTATCTGTTCCTTCTGCATATTCAGATTGAGCCTGCTTCTCCTGAGCGATAAGTCGAGGTCTTTTACTAGGCGTTGCTGCTGATAGATGGCGGCAGCGAGTTCTATTGCTGTGTAACCCTCTTGATATTCTATTTGGTCATCGGTTATTCCATTCAAATCATCCAATGACGCTGTATCGTCTTCGAGCGGGCGCATAGCAACTGACCAATTCGCTTCCGGTTCCTGCTCCATCAGTAGACTC
>JAGAFN010000006.1 GCA_017612585.1 Bacillota bacterium
ATACTTCTGTTGATGAAGTAGGAACCATTAGGCATTACCATATAGTCATTTTTGTTAATCCTGACAAAAGTGTTACTATGCTTTTATCACATCCCAATATTACCGAAATAGATATTTCTGAATATGCCTGTGTGAATATTCCGGCCTCCGTGTCCATACTGTCCGGAGTTAGGAAACCGCAATTCCGTTTGTAAGGAAACCATCGTTCCGGTGGTGGAAACCGCCATTCCGGTGATGGAAACCAATTACATATAACCTTAAAATGTAGATATGCACCGTAGGTGTAAATACATTTTAAGGAGGTCGAATACATGACCAAATATCGAGAGATTCTAAGGCTTGCAAGCCTAGAACTCACGCAGCAAAGCATTGCCGACAGTTGCAATGTTTCCAAGAAGACAGTCAATCGAGTACTCAAAAAGGCTCGCGAGCTAAACATTTCGTGGCCGCTTGATGATAATGAGACCGATGCTGTCCTGGCAGAAAAGTTATTCCCATCTGCCAAAAGCAAATCCGTTTCCGATAAGAGGATGCCGGATTATGCAACTCTTCACAAGGACTTGCTACGCCATGGGGTGTGCAAGAAACTCTTGTGGACAGAATACCTTGAAGATTGTCGTCAGACGGGTGAAACGCCTCTCATGTACTCTCAGTTTTGCTATTACTTTCAGCAATACGAAGAGAAACGACGTGCCACCATGCATATTAACCGTAAACCCGGTGAACAGGTAGAAGTTGATTGGGCTGGGGATACTACAACCATAGTAGATCCCGACACCGGTGAGATTCTCAAGGTATACGTGTTTGTAGGAGTCTTATCCTACAGCCAATACACATATGTTGAGGCTTTCCTTGATGAGAAGAAAGGCTCTTGGATTAAGGCCCATATACATATGTTTGAATTCTTTGGTGGTGTACCAAAGATTGTCATCCCGGATAACTGCAAAACAGCGGTAGTCCATAACGGTGGGTGGCGTGATCAACAAATAAACCAAACATACCAGGAAATGGCCGAGCACTACGGAACAGCGATTATTCCGGCACGTGTCAGGTCACCCAAGGATAAACCGAATGCTGAGGGCATGGTAGGTAAAATATCTACCTGGATTATCGCAGCACTTCGAGAAGAACAGTTCTTCTCCCTCGTAGAGCTTAATCGAGCTATAAGAGAAAAGCTTGAACTGTTCAACTCAAAGCTCTTTCAAAAGAAAGATGGTAGTCGGTTAAGCTTATTTCTTGGGGAAGAAAAACCATTACTGGCACCATTACCTGCTACCCGTTTTGAACTGGCAGACTGGAAACAGGCTACCGTTCAGTTCAATTATCACATATCTGTAGACAGAATGCTATATTCAGTCCCGTATGAGTACATCAAGAAAAAGGTTGATGTAAGGGTAACAGATACCACTATTGAAATATTTTATAATAACAATCGAATAGCTTCGCATCGTCGTTTGACCGGACGTCCCGGACAATACGACACCATTTTGGAACATATGCCGGAGGACCATCAGAAGTATCTTGAATGGAACGGCGATCGTTTCCGTAAATGGGCAGAGCGGATTGGTATTAACACACAAAAGGTCGTTAATTCCATTCTTGCCTCTAAGGTTGTGGAACAACAGTCTTATCGGAGCTGCATGGGGCTTCTGAAGTTATCAGAGAAATACTCTGAGTACAGATTAGAAGCCGCCTGCAAGAAGGCGTTAAGCATCACAGCTTCTCCAAGCTACAAGAGCATCAAAAACATCCTTGTAACCGGAGCTGATAAGAATGAATCAGAATCATCTGACACATCCGCAACACCCAGTAAGTCTCATGGCATCACAAGAGGTGCCGACTACTACAGGAGGTAAGAATCTATGACAAATAAAAGTACTATTGATAAATTAATTGAAATGCGTCTTTCAACAATGGCAGATGCATTTCGCAACCAACTATCTGACATCAAGTATAACGAGTTAGACTTTGAAGACAGATTTGGTATGCTTGTCGATAGCGAGTATGATAGCCGTAAGAGCAATCGTCTTAGACGGCTTATCAAAAAAGCTGAATTCGACCAGCCCACTGCAAATGTTCTGGATATAGATTATACATCAGGACGTAAGCTTAATAAGGCATTGATAAAACGACTCGCAAGCTGCGAGTATATAACCGAGCATCGGAACATCTTTATTACGGGTGCCACCGGTTGCGGAAAGACATATATGGCATGCGCTTTAGGGATGGAAGCGTGCAAACGCTTTTATAACACAGCGTATGTCAGACTTCCGGACCTGCTTTTGGATCTGGAATTAGCCCGAGCAGACGGAACCTACCGCAAAATCCTAGGTAAATACTCTAACCCGTTATTATTGATACTCGATGAATGGTTACTGCTCAAACCTAATGCTCAGGAACAGAAAGATATCCTTGAACTCCTTCATCATAGGAGGAAAAGGTCATCAACAATCTTCTGCTCCCAGTACAGATTTGATGACTGGTATGACCAGTTGGGAGGGAGCGACAGCCCTCTCACCGATGCAATCATAGACCGTATAGCCCATGACAGTTATATGATTAACATAACAAGCATTGATCCCAAGAAGGATATTTCAATGCGAGAAGTATATGGCTTAGATAAATCATTACGCGAGTAAACTCGCATGTGGTTCCCACGTACCGGACAGGCGGTTTCCGCCTTGCCGGACGTGCGGTTTCACCGCACAGGAATATTCAGAATGGTCCACCCCGAGCGAAACAACGTAATCCCCGTTCGAGGCCGTATATGTATTTTTAAACAGTTGGGGATAATCCTCAAAATGCAGATTAACAATTGGCATTTCTGTCATACTGTCACATACTGTAAAAACGTTAAAATA
>JAGAFN010000069.1 GCA_017612585.1 Bacillota bacterium
ATCAAAAAAGCCTATCAGGAACTCGAGGAGCTTCCGGATGCGGAGTGGACGATTCTAAGAAGAGATAGTCACTACTCCACATATATGTTCAAGAACAATGCCAAGCAGATGGGTTCAATAGGAATATCTCTTCCGGTGCTATTCTATCTCGTGGCGGCACTAGTGTGCATGACTACGATGACGAGACTTGTTGATGAACAAAGAGGACAGATAGGAGTCTTCCGCGCACTTGGATTTACGAAGAACCAGGTAATAGGTAAATACGTTCTCTACGCGCTTCTTGCGACGACGGTGGGAAGCGCTCTTGGAATAGTTATAGGAATGGCAATATTCCCAACGGTTATTTATAACACGTGGAGGCTCATGTACGATCTTCCCGCGATGCAGCTCGTCGTTCCGGTAAAGAATATATTTATATGCTTTGCAGCGTTCTCTGTCCTCATGTCGGTTGTTACGTATTTTGTTGTTAAGAAATCACTCGACGAAGCACCGAGTCAGCTGATGCGTCCCAAGGCGCCTAAGAATGCAAAAAAAATCTTCCTCGAGTATTTTACGAGCTTTTGGAACAGGCTCTCGTTTACATCAAAGATAACGGCGAGAAATCTCGTGAGATATAAGTCCAGATTTATCATGACGGTTATAGGTGTCGCGGGATGCACGGGACTTCTTGTTGTTGGTTGGGGAATCAAGGATTCGATTGCGGGAATAGTATCGATTCAATACGGAGAACTCTTCAATTTTAACCACAGTGTCTATGTGGAAGAAACCGCTGATATAGAGAGGTTCGTTAATGTGCTAAGTAGCAATCTGGATAACGAATATGTTGCTCCTTCGCTTCAGTATGCGTCCAAAGTGTATCTGGATAAAGACGAGCCTACAATAAATGTCGTGGTGCTTGACGCGCGCGACGCGAACGATATTCTTAGGCTCAGAAAGACGGATAAAGAAACGGAGATTAAACTCAAGAACAATGGTGTTATAGTGTCCGAGAAGTTTGCCAATAACAATGGAATCAAGAAGGGCGATTATATCACAATTGAGTCGGAGGAGGGAATCAAGGCATCGGTCAAGGTAACCGAAATCTGCGAGATGTATTTCCAGCACTACGCATTTATATCGGATGAGTATTATTACACGGTTTTCGGTGAGCATCCGCATCACAAGATTATATATGTGAAGAACGAAGTGAGCGAAGAATTTGTTCGAGACATAGAAAACATGGATGGGTACGAGAGCATTGTTGATTTCTCGTCAATGATCGATCAGTTCAACAAGATGATAGAGGCGCTCGACTTTATCATTCTCGTTATTATTCTTACGGCGGGGTCGCTTGCCTTTGTTGTTCTTATTAATCTCACGCAGGTTAATATAAGCGAACGAATAAGAGAGATTGCGACGCTAAAGGTTCTCGGATTCAGGAAGGGCGAGGTTAGTTCATATATATCAAAGGAGATATTCCTTTTGTCGCTGATTGGCGGAGTCATGGGAATCCCGCTCGGCATTCTGGAGCACCATTTCATCATGAATGTAATCAATATGGATATGATTATGTTTTCGAACAAAATCAAGTTCCCGACGTTCATCTATGCATTTGGAATTACGATTCTATTTACCATAATAGTACTCATTATGACCAGAAGACCGCTTAGAAAGGTTGAAATGATCGAATCGCTTAAGTCTGTCGAATAGAAACCCATGTCTCTGGAACAAGCTGTCGGCGGAAAAACAGAACAAATATTCACAAATAGCGCCTTACTGTGATATAATAGATTTGGGAGGGCAGGCAGTGGCTTTTACACATTTACATGTACATACTGAATACAGTCTTTTGGATGGAGCCGCCCGTATAAAGGGCGTTGTTTCGCGTGCAAAGGAACTCGGAATGACGTCGCTTGCGATTACCGATCACGGCAATATGTTCGGTGTAATTGACTTCTATAAGGAGTGCAAGAAGCAAGGCATTAAGCCTCTTATCGGCTGCGAAGTATATATGGCTCAGCGCTCGATGGAGGATAAAGACCCCGATCTCGACAGATACCAAAACCACCTTGTTTTGATTGCGGAAAATAACGACGGTTACAAGAACCTAATCAAGATTGTCTCCGCGGGCTACATAAAGGGCATGTACTATAAGCCGAGAGTGGATAAGTCCGTGCTTAGGGAGCATAGCGGAGGAATCATAGCTACATCGGCCTGCCTCTACGGAAAAGTGCAGCAGCTTCTTCTAAGCAGGGATTACGAAGGCGCAAAGAAAGAAGCGATGGAACTCGATGAAATCTTTGGTCACGGGAACTTTTTCCTTGAGATTCAGGACCAGGGGCTTGATGACGAAAAGAGAATTAATCCGGACATCATAAGGCTCGGAAAGGAACTCGATATTCCTCTCGTTGCCACAAATGACGTCCACTATATAAATAGAGAAGACGCAGAGATGCACGATGTCCTTCTTGCTATTCAGACAGCGACGTCGCTCGATGACGAAAAGCGAATGAAGTTCGCAAACGACGAATTCTATCTGAAGAGCGAGGAGGAGATGAGAGAGGTATTTTCATACGTTCCGGAAGCCTGCGACAATACTCAGATAATCGCGGATAGATGCAATGTGACGTTTACATTCGGAGAATACCATCTACCTGAATACAATCCGCCGGAGGGAATGACAAACCAGGAATACTTGCGCAAGCTGACATACGATGGTCTCGCAGATAGATATGCGGAGATTACGGATGAACTTCGCAATAGAATAGAGTACGAGCTCTCGGTTATCGAGTCTATGGGTTTTGTCGAATACTTCCTGATAGTTTGGGACTTCATAGATTTTGCGAAGAGGCAGGGGATAGTAGTTGGACCGGGAAGAGGTTCCGGTGCGGGAAGCCTTGTTGCCTACTGCCTAAAGATTACAGATATAGATCCGATAAGATATAATCTCATTTTTGAGAGATTCCTTAATCCGGAGCGAATCTCGATGCCGGACTTTGATATTGACTTCTGTATCGAGAGAAGAGGCGAGGTTATAGAGTACGTACGCGAAAAATACGGTGCGGACAATGTAGCGCAGATTATTACATTTGGAACGCTTAAGGCCAAGGCTGCGGTTAGAGACGTCGCGAGAGCATATGGTTTAGGTTACGGCGAAGGCGACAGAATAGCAAAGGCAATTCCTTTTAGCCCCAAGATGACTCTTGATATGGCGCTTGGGATGAGTCCTGAGCTTCGCGATATGTACGAGGGAGAACCTCAGATAAGAAAAATAATCGACATGAGCCGTAAGATAGAGGGCGTCCCGAGGAATGCGTCGACTCATGCCGCGGGCGTTGTAATATCTAAGCTTCCGCTCGATGAATACGTGCCCCTATATAACGGTGAAAAGGGTCCGGCTACTCAGTTCAATATGACGACGATAGAGGAACTTGGACTTCTTAAGATGGACTTCCTAGGACTAAGAAACCTCACCGTAATTAGAGATACGCTCGAACTCATCAAAGAAAACTACGGGATTGATATAGATTTTAAGTCGATGGGGGTTGAAGACCCTGCGGTCTATGAGATGATTGCAGAGGGAAATACTATGGGTGTATTCCAACTTGAATCGGGCGGCATGACGAGCTTCATGAAGGAACTTAAGCCGAGCTGCTTTGAAGATGTAGTAGCTGGAATCGCTCTCTATAGACCGGGTCCTATGGATTCAATTCCAAAATATATTGCGAACAAAAAGAATCCTTCGGGAATTAAGTATGTTACACCGGAACTTGCGCCGATCCTCGATGTTACCTACGGCTGCCTGATTTATCAGGAAC
>JAGAFN010000070.1 GCA_017612585.1 Bacillota bacterium
GATGAGCGACAGCAGCGTAATAACGAATGAAAAGACCGGACAGAAGAGAGGATGCAACAGTGATCTTTGTCGCGCCAAGTTTGCGATTATGGATCCGACTTATACGCTGACGCTTCCGGATTATCAGACGATGTCGGGATGTGTTGACATAATGATGCATACGATGGAAAGGTATTTTACGCAGGGTGACGTTCCCGATATAACGGACGTAATTGCTGAAGGCCTACTAAAGACCGTTATGAAGCATGCCAAGATTCTTCATACGGATCCCGCGAACTACGAGTCGCGTGCGGAAGTTATGTGGGCGAGCAGCCTTTCGCATAATGGGCTTACGGGCTGCGGTCACAAGGGAAGCGACTGGTCATCGCATAGACTGGAGCACGAACTCGGCGGAATGTTCGACGTGACGCACGGTGCGGGACTTGCCGCGGTTTGGCCGAGCTGGGCGAGATATGTATATAAGGATTGTCTGCCTAGGTTTGTGAAATTTGCGGTTGACGTAATGGGAGTAGATCCGGCTGCGAGCGATGAAGAAACCGCACTCGCCGGTATCGCCGCTATGGAGGACTTCTTCCGCGAGATAGATATGCCGACAAATATGAAGGAACTCGGAATCGAACCAACGGAAGATCAGATAAAGGAGCTTGCACTCGGTTGCGAAGCCGCTGTCGGAGGACAGATAGGAACGGCAAAGCTTCTCAAACTAGAAGATATGGAAGCCATATATCGCATGGCGCTGTAATTAAAAACCCGAGCATCGTGAGGTGCTCGGGTTTTTGCTTGATTGTTTTAGCCGCGCAATGCCTTACGACAGCGCTGCGGTTATGATCGACATGTAGTAGATTTCGTCTGCGTCGCAGCCGCGGGAGAGGTCGTTGATCGGAGCGTTCAGGCCCTGAAGGATTGGGCCGTAAGCGGCGTAGCCGCCGAGACGCTGTGCAATCTTGTAACCGATGTTTCCTGCTTCGATGCATGGGAAGATGAAAGTGTTCGCCTGGCCTGCAACAGGGGATCCCTGGCATTTTGTCTTTGCAACTTCCATGGAAATCGCTGCGTCGAACTGGAGCTCGCCGTCTATAGCGAGGTCCGGTGCAAGTTCCTGAGCCTTGATTGTTGCATCATGTGAAAGCTGAACCGTTGCGCCTTTGCCGGAGCCTTTTGTTGAGAAGCTCAGGAGTGCAACCTTTGGATCGATTTCAAATACCTGAGCGGTGCGGGCTGTTTCAACCGCAACCTCTGCGAGCTTGTCTGCTGCGGAGAGAACTACATTTCCGTCTGCATCAACGTCGTCTTCGTAGCTGATGTTGATGGCGCAGTCACCCATGGCGATTCTTTCGTCGCCGCGAATCAGGATAAAGCTCGAGCTTACGAGGTGAGCGCCGGGCTTTGTCTTGATGAGCTGAAGCGCAGGTCTTACGGTGTCAGCCGTTGAGTATGTTGCGCCGCCGAGCAGGCAGTCAGCCTTGCCCATCTTAACGAGCATGGTTCCAAAATAGTTTCCTGCGGAAAGCATGGTTCTTGCCTCTTCTTCGGAAACCTTGCCCTTACGGAGCTCGACGAATGTCTTAACCATCTCGTCAATCTCGGCATAGTTCTTTGGATCCAGGATTTCGCATTTGGAAAGGTTATAGCCGCCTTCTTCTGATCCTTTGGCAAATTCTTCTTTGGTTCCGATAAGGATCACCTTGAGAACGTCCTCTTGGCTCAGTCTTTCAGCTGCGTTCATAACCCTTGGGTCCGGACCGTCGGGGAGAACAATCGTCTTGGGATCAGCCTTTAGTTTGGCTGTAAGTTTATCAAAGATTGACATCTGTACCTCCAATTCACTTAGATTATCAACTTAATTATTTTCCGACAAATATACTATCACAAAGCACTTCCCAAAACAATCAAAACCGAGTTTCGAGTACCGCAAAAACTTGCGATTAATAGCCTGAAAGTGCATAATTATGAAGTAGCAAAGGTGGCCCTGCGGAATTGCTTTTTAAGTAATTTTTAGGATAGATGACTATGCTATCGATGGCGGACTACATTGTTATAGTAAGAAAAGCAATCACAATAAGAACAGAGCTACCGAAACTCGTAAAGGTTGCGAAAAGTTTAAATAGAGAGGTGCTTATGAGACTTCTTCTTGCGGAGGACGAGAAACTCTTATCCGAGGCTCTCGTCGAGATGCTGACACATAACAATTATTCTGTGGATGCGGTGTATGACGGGCAGGATGCGATCGACTATCTTATGACCGGAGATTACGATGCTGCGATTCTTGATATCATGATGCCAAAGAAGGACGGAATCACTGTGGTCAAGGAGTTTAGGGAGGCAGGATTCAAGACGCCTGTCATCATGCTTACGGCAAAGGCGCAGATAGAGGATCGCGTGGAAGGTCTCGATAGCGGGGCCGACGATTATCTAACAAAGCCATTTGCAATGCAGGAACTCATGGCGCGAGTACGCGCAATCACAAGGCGCCAACCGGAGCTCACCGATACGAATCTGGAATTCCAAGATCTAAAACTCGGTCGTGCGGATTACAACCTCTCGGGACCTAACGGCGAAACCAAACTCGCAAACAAAGAGTATCAAATAATGGAGATGCTCATGGCAAATTCCGGTCAAGTGATTCCGACAGAAAGGTTCATGGAGAAGGTATGGGGTTACGACAGCGAAGCAGAGATAAACGTTGTATGGGTTAACATATCTGGACTAAGAAAGAAGATTGCGGGGCTCGGAGCTCACGTTCAGATAAAGGCCGCGCGTGGCGTCGGCTATTCGCTCGAGGTAACGGAAGGAGAGAAATAGGAAGGCCAATCGTTAGGCGAATTGGTACGTGGAATTATTGCGGAGAACCTGATGGTAAGCAAACTCAGAAAAAGAGTAGTCATATATACGATGATAGCGGTGTTTTTGGTACTGCTTCTTTTGATGGGCGTGGTCAATGCCGCCAACTATATAGAGAAGGATCGCTTAGCCACGGAGATGCTCGAATTCCTTGCGGAAAACGGCGGCAGATTTCCGGGACTCATAGAGGGTGGGACGCCTGACGGAAGTCCGTGGGGCGGCCGACCTGATGAGTATGGTGCTGGTTCCGACGAACAGGACTCGGGTCCAGATAGCCAAGGGAGCCAGGGCGGAAAAGAAGGTCAGGGTGCCAATCAGGGAGGCGGTAAGCGCGATGA
>JAGAFN010000071.1 GCA_017612585.1 Bacillota bacterium
AAAGTACATCCGTCGCGTTCCATCACACGTTTTGCTCTTAATGAATCATCAGCGACAACAACCCAAACCTCATCCATGTTAATATTCGCACCCGATTCAAATAGTATTGGTGCATCAACAAATACAATACCGTCAAACTCTGCTTTTTTTAGATTTCTTATTTCTTTCTTTATCTCACTTATAACTCTCGCTGTTACGATTTCTTCAAGCCTCGCCTTTTTCTTGGGGTGCTTGAATACTATATCCGCAAGCTTTTTTCGGTTTAATTCGCCATCTAGTCCTATTACGCTTTTGCCAAACGCCTCAGAAATTTCATTGAGCGCAGGTTTCCCTTTTTTTACTACATCATGTGCAATTGCATCAGAATCGATGACAATAAAACCTTTTCGTATCAGATAATTAGATACAGTCGATTTTCCACTCCCTATGCTTCCCGTGAGGCCAATAACCTTCATGCTATGCCTGATCCTCCATCTAATCCTTTAAATCGTACCAGGAAGAACCCTTCTTAAGATCGCAGACGAGGTCAACTTTTAATCTCATGGCAGATTCCATACATTCTATGAGAAGCTTGCTCACTTTTTCTTCCTCTTCTTTCAGTGCGTCGATTATGAGTTCGTCGTGTACCTGAAGTATAAGCTTTGAATTAAGGTTCTCTTCCTGCAATCGATTATAGACTGATGTCATTGCGAGCTTGATTATATCCGCAGCACTTCCCTGAATCGGACTGTTCATCGCAAGTCGTTCACCAAGATTCCTTACCATCTTGTTCGGTGCATTTATCTCCGGAATATACCTTCTTCTCCCGAGAATCGTTTCCGTATATCCATTCTTCTTGCAGAACTTAAGCTGACCGTCCATATATTCCTTTACGGCCTTATGCTTCTCAAAGTATTCGTTTATGTATCCTTCGGCATCCCACCGGGAAATTCCAAGTTCTTCCGCAAGGCCGAAGCCACTCATTCCATAAATTACGCCAAAGTTAACCGCCTTGGCTCTACTCCTGTCCAAAGAAGTAACCTTATCATAAGGAATATCAAAAACCCTCGAAGCGGTGGCGCGATGGATATCCGCTCCCGCCTTAAAATCTTCGATAAGCCCCTCGTCCTCGGAAAGATGAGCGAGAACCCTTAGTTCTATCTGTGAATAGTCTGCTCCGACCAAAATATGATTCTCGTCGCTCGGAACAAAAGCCCTTCTTATCTGCCTACCGTACTCATCCCTTACCGGAATGTTCTGTAAGTTTGGCTCAGTGCAAGATATCCTGCCAGTTGTCGTAACAGTCTGCTGAAAATGTGCTCTTATCTTCCCGTCTTTCGCAATAAGAGGTTTAAGGCCTTCCACATATGTGCTCTTAAGTTTTGAAAGCGTTCTGTATCTCAAAATCTTATCCACGATAGGATGCGCTTCTCTCAGCTTCTCGAGAATGTCGGCGCTTGTACTGTATCCTGTCTTTGTTTTTTTGCCAGCCGGGAGTTCAAGCCTTTCGAACAAGACCTCACCAAGTTGAGCAGGCGAATTGATATTAAACTCTGTTCCTGCCATTTCATGAATCGCCGCTGTAAGCTTGGAAATCTCCGTCTCCATTTCCTTGCCGTAAAAATCAAGAGTTTCTGCGTTTACCCTGAAGCCTTCGACCTCCATTGCCGCCATAGCAGAAATAAGCGGAATCTCTGCATCATAATAAACATTGCCCAGCCTTCTCCTCTCTATCTGCGGTTCCTGAACGCGCTTTAACGCAAGGATGGAATTGCAAATCAGAAGACCATATTCCGCAAGTTTGACATCAGGGTTTCCCAATAAATCCATCTGCCCCGATTCATCCATCGCAGTTTTTAGATCCGGAATTTCCTTATGGAATTTTTCCAGCATGAGAACTTCGATTGAATATTTTGACCTTGATGGCTCGATGATATACTGAGCTATTTCCGTGTCAAATGAAACATCGAATGCCCCCAATCCTCTCGCCATCAAAGCATATAAATCTCTTATTAGTCCATGTCCCACAAGACGCGGCTTAACCCCATTTAGTTTTTCTATAACGACGCTTATTCTTTCACTGCCAGATACAAAATAGCAATTCCCTCCAGAGATAAACGCCACTCCATAGAGTTCCGGCATCGATATATGGCTGTCATCAGAGAAAACCTTTATTGTGATTTCTTTTTCGAGTTTGAGGTTCTTCGCCTCGTCCGTTGAGTTTATATATGTGACATCTAACGCTGTTTCGATAAAAGAAAGATTCTTACCGTCAGCATCTTCTACTTCAACGTTCATCGTTTCAGTAGTTCCATGAGAGTCACTGTCATTACTCTTGGATTTTCCGGGATTGCTCATTGATTCTTTTCCACTCGTAAGTTTTTTTAGAAAAGAATTAAACTCAAGCCTACTGTATATATCTATGAGTTTATCCTTATTGGCATCCTTGGCTTTTAAATCTTCGAGATTGACCTCTATAGGAACATCGGTAACTATAGTTGCAAGGCGCTTACTCATAAGTGCGAGATGCGAGTTTTCTTCTACCTTTTCGCGCAGTTTTGGTGCATCTATTTCAGATGCCCGCTCCAAGAGTTCTTCCACTGAACCAAATTCTTTCAGAAGTTTGATCCCGGTCTTCTCACCAACTCCGGGTATTCCCGGAATATTATCGCTTTGATCACCCATTAGACCTTTTAAATCTATGAACTGCTTAGGTGTGAGGCCATATACCTCTTCCATCTTTTCCATAGTGTAGAGGTCAAATTCGGATATTCCCTTTCTAGTTATGAGAACCTTTGTAACATCTGTCACAAGTTGGAGAGCATCCTTATCGCCTGTTATGATAATAGGTTCAAGCCCCTCTCCCTCGCCCATCTTTGCAACCGTTCCTATGATATCGTCAGCTTCATATCCCTCCAGTTCAAGATTTGGAATATTCATCGCATCAAGGATTTCCTTCATAATAGGTAGCTGCATGGAGAGCTCCATCGGCATTTTCTGCCTCCCCGCCTTATACTCCTTATACTCCTTATGCCTAAATGTCGGCGCTTTAAGATCCCAAGCAACAGCCATATAGTCGGGCTCGTAGTCTTTGATGATCCTTCCGAGCATGTTTATGAAGCCGTAGATCCCTTGGGTATAGGTCCCGTCGGATGTTATCATGGGTCTTTGCATAGCGTAGTATGCTCTGTTTATTAGGCTGTTTCCGTCAATTATTACGATACGTTTTCCCATCTTTACTCTACTTCTGTTCCGACCAAATCATAATCAAAAGCATCAACAATTTCTACATCAACCATATCCCCTGGTTCCAAACTTCTATTTGCCCTAAAGATTACGGCATTGTCTATCTCCGGAGCATCATATATTGTTCTTCCAATATATGAACCATCGTCTTCTATATCATCAACAAGAACTCTAAAAGTCTTCCCTACTTTCTCCTTGTTCGCCTTAAGCGAAATATCCATCTGCCTCGTCATAATTCCATCCAGACGGCGCTCCTTAATATCATCAGGAATCTGATCCTCTCTTTTTCCGGCAGGCGTACCCTCTTCTCTTGAATAACAGAAGACTCCCAGCCTATCAAAATTCATATCCTCTACCAGTCGAACGAGCTCTGCATAATCATCTTCTGTTTCCCCCGGAAAACCAACTATGAATGTCGTCCTTATAGCTATGTCCGGCATTGCGTTGCGGAGCCTTGCTATGACATCACGAATTGATTGATTTGTTGACCGTCTGTTCATCTCGCGAAGGACTTTGTCCGACGCATGCTGAAGAGGTATGTCGATATAATGGCAGATTTTTTTGCTGGTTGCCATTACATCTATAAGTTCATCGGTAATTCTTTCGTCGTAGCAATAGAGTAGTCTTATCCACTCTATTCCTTCGATTTTCTCGAGACCAAGAAGAAGTTCCGGAAGTTTATATTCTCCGTATATGTCCTTTCCATAGTAAGTGACGTCCTGCGCAATCAAAACTATTTCTTTACACCCTTTTTCGGCAAGCATTTCTGCTTCCTTTAGAATGTCCTCGATCCGTTTACTTCTATAGTTTCCCCTGATTGCGGGTATCACGCAGTAGGTGCATCGATTATTGCAGCCCTCGGCAATCTTGATAGTTTCCGAATAAGGATTCTCTCCAACCTTTCTGATAGTGCTTTCGAGATAATCTAAATCGCAGGGGTCAACATAGATATGTCTTACAACTTTAGATGAGCTGTCAACTGATTCAGAATGTCCAATTCCCGATTCCTGGACGAGCGATATGAGAATTTCCGGAAGCCTTGCATATTCGTTTACACCGACAAAACAGTCCGCCTCAGGCATCTCTTCTGAAAGCTCCTCGGCATATCTCTGCGCAAGACATCCCGCAACTATAAGCTTGGCATCTTCTCTCTTACGCTCTGACATTTCAAAAATCTTTGCTATGGACTCCTTCTTGGCATCCTCAATAAAGCCACATGTATTTACTATAACAAAGTCCGCGTACTCTGGCATGTCGATTTCTTGGAAG
>JAGAFN010000007.1 GCA_017612585.1 Bacillota bacterium
GATATTCTTGATACAATAATAGAGTGGAATCAAACAAAGGGATTTACATATTATGCCATTCAACATAATCCAGATGAGGATGATGTGAACAGGCATACACATATTGTTTTTCGATTTGCTTCTCCTACTCCGTTTGAGCAGGTAAAAAAGAAGTTCCCATTTGGAAAAATTGAGAGAGCAAAAAATGTAAAAAGATGCATTCAGTATCTGGTACATCTTAACGATATCACAAAAGAACAATACTCTTGGAATGATGTTGCCACAAATGACCCTGACATAGAACAATATAAGATAAGAAGCGACGAACTGATGTTGAAAGAAGTGCTCTATAAAATAGGCAAAGGGGAAATCAGCGAATACAATCTTACTGATTATGTCGATGTAAATCTCTTTGCTAAAAATAGGGGCAGAATTCTTGCAAGTATTGATTACTATAAAAGAAAGATTCTTATGGACCCCAACAGAAAAATAGCCGTCTATGTATTACAAGGTGATTCCGACACGGGCAAGACTACCTTTGCAAAAGACTATTGCAAAAGAAAAGGATGGTCTTGTGTCGTTGCTGGCTCGAAAAATGACCCTTGGCAAGACTATGCTGGACAAGATGCAATAATACTTGATGAATTAAGGGATTATATTTTTGATATAAGTGATTTATTAAAAATGATTGACCCTTACACAATTAGTTCAGCAAAAAGTAGGTTTTCTAACAAGTTATTCCTTGGGAAAGCCATTATTATAACTACTAATGTTCCTATTCAAGATTGGTATGCCAATGTGGATGAGGAGACAAGAATTGCCCTCTTCCGCAGAATAAAGAAAATATACCAATTCAACAGAACTAATGAGAAATATGTGTCGGAGTATTATCCAATTTCTTATTCGATTGAAACAAAGAGTTTTAATGCAGATAAGGATAGTAGATATATATATGACTTTTCTGAGTTGGTTAACAAAGGACTTGAAGAAAACGTAGTCACAGACATGGATGACATTGAAATTGTTATGAATGCAGTTTTTATGGAAACACCATCACAGGATACAACCCCTGTTTACTCATAATAATAGTTTGGAGGGAATTAAAATGACAAAGTTTATACAAAACGATAATAACTATGCTATTGCATACTATAGAAGAAGCAGTTCGGCTCAAAATGAAGCATCTACTGAACAGCAAAGGACAGAGGCTCATAGATATGCGGAGCAACATGGCTATGAAATCATAGAAGAATATGTCGATGAAGCAATATCTGGTACCACAGACAAAAGACCTGGGTATCAAAAAATGCTTAATGATGTATCAAGTCTAAAACCTTCTGTATTGATTATATGGAAAACGGATAGACTTGGACGAGATAAATATGACCTTGCTATTGCAAAGAAGACTATCAAAGACGCAGGCTGTAAAGTCTGTTGTGTTGCAGAAAGTATTCCTGACGATACCCCTGAGGCAATTATTATGGAAGGACTACTCGAAAGCATGGCCGCTTATTATAGCAGACAGTTAAGCACAAATGTGACAAGAGGAATGAGGAGCAATGCAGAAAAATGCCTTTATAACGGAAATAAGATAATAGGATATATGCCCGATTCTGAAAAGAAAAATAGGAATGACAAGCACGAGCGACATTATATACTTGACCCCTTAATGGCTCCTGTTGTTAAGGAAATCTTTGATTTATATGTAGCTGGCGATTCTATGGCAGAGATATGCAGAAAACTTAATGGCAAAGGATTGCGCACCTTGAAAGGCAATGAATTCGTTCCAAACAGTATATGCGGAATATTGAAGAACAGGGCTTATATCGGAGAATACAAATATGACGATATTATTATTCCTGGTGGCATGCCTCAAATTGTATCAAATGATGTTTTTGACGAGGCACAAAAACTTATGCTTAAAAACAAAAGATGCGGAGCTAAAAACACGAAAGCGTACAAAGAGGAAAATCCCTCATCATTTTGGCTAACAGGAAAAATATATTGTGCTAAATGCAAGTCAACAATGCACGGAATATCAGGAACATCCAAGAGCGGAAAAGCGTACTATTATTACACTTGTGATGAGCATAATCGAAAATCACGCGGAAACGGATGTCAAAAATGCAAAATTAGAAAAGATGCATTAGAGAATATTGTTACATATTTGATTCAAAATACAGTTCTTCGAAACAATATATTTAGAACAGAAATCGCAGCTTCACTCGCATCTTATCTAAACAGCAGAAAAGAAAACAATGATTTCATTATCGAATCACTAAAGCAACAACAAGCAGAGAATAACAAAGCCATCAATAACATAATGCGTGCAATTATTGAAGGCGCTACAGGTGGTATTATAAACGAGAAACTTGCAGAACTTGATGCCAAAAAGATACAACTAGAAAATAGCATTGACTTAGAATTGGTAAAAAAGAAACTCACTTATGACCAGGAGAACATCAAGTTATACTTTGATAAGTATATGGATGCCAATATGGACAATACTCTTCTTCGTGACGAGATACTGGAGTATTACATAGATGGTATTTTCGTTGATGATGACGAAATCTACATTGAGTTCAAGTATCCCTATTTGAACGACAAGGAAAAAGACCGAGTATACAACAATGTTGATTTGCACCCCTATCCTCCAGTAGCTTCAATGCCTGTTTTGATAGATGATTCTCCCAAGAAAAAGAATCGTGGTTGTAATGATGTAGCAATCGGTGAGTGTTCGTCGGGTTACACGCATGACGCACCAACAGGGGCATATCCGAACCCATACGTTTTTCGAGGCGGTTTTGCCTTGTTGGTATGGTTGAAGGATAAACCAAAGAAATAACGACTCTTCAGGCAGAGTCGTTTTTTCGTGTTTATATGATATGTATATCTCCCACATTCCTCTCTTTATACCACGCCGGAATTACATCGGTCATATCCTTGTACCAAGAGAGTACCTCCTCTGCCTGGTTTAGCATTACGGAAACTTGTGATTCACCAAAGGGTGTAGCCCAAGTAACAGAAGAAAGCATGTTGCTTGATATATATAATGCTAGGAGCCGCCAGAAATCTATCGGGACCTGTCTATCAAAATATCCATCCACCATTCCCGACGCGAACCAATGCGATTTCTGTGCACACCAGACAATTCTGTTGAATTCCTCCCACGGGTCCCCGTAATCGCTGCGGCTGAAATCAATGATATATAGCTTACCGGCGCGGTCTATCATCATATTTCCGATGTGATAGTCGCCATGCTGATAAACCTGCGGCCTTCCGGTAAGCAGCGTCCTATTGGCATTTATATAGTCGATGAATGCCTGGCCATTCGGGTATTTGATTGGACACTCGTCATACATTTTGATTTTCCTGTCCAGTTTTCTATTGAAGCGAACTTCCCAATCCTCCTCTGACGTCGGCGCAGTAATCGAGTGAATCTTTTTCAGAATCCGTCCTGCCTCGCAGCCATAATCGTATTGCTCTTGATTGGATAAGCTCGGAATCATATTCTCCGCACTGTATCCTTCAATCCAACTCTGTATAGAATAGACGCCTTCTTCACATGTGCCGAACTCTATTGGCATGCACATGGGAACTCCAAGTTCAGAAACGCGCTGCATCATCTTGAATTCGTGCTCTTTTTCATCGTAGCGCTCAATGTCGGAGATGCGCAAAAGATACCGTTTGCCATTTTCATCAGTCACACGGTATTTCTTGTCGCTTGACCATCCTTCAAAGATTTGATTTTTACTTACTATGTTCAAATAACCCTCCGACATTAACCCAGAATAGCTATTTGCTTACTGTCCCAAAATCGTCCTCCGACTTCTGCTTAAAACATTCTCAGTCTATATATCCCTTTCAACTCCGATGAACAGCGGAATATTCTGATTGGCGTCGATTATCATATATACGAAAGGTCTGTCGAGGTAAACTTCTTTTGGCGGTTCCATCGGCATGGCAGATCCCGCGAGCATCTCAATAACCGTCGCGGCGCCCGCCTTTGTTCCCTTTTGATCGACCTCTATATATGTATTGTGCAGGATGTTTCCGATGAGGATGTTTCTTCCTTCGTACGATCCGAGTTTTGTAAAGTCCGCATTCTCTACACTGAACGCATCGTTTACGCCCATATTTCTGAAAACGTCAACAAGTGAAAGTGCGCTTTCGCTCTTAAACTTTGGAAGCGCAGTGAGCACTTTCTCGTCGGACATATTTGTAAGCATATCGTAGATGCCCTCACCTGTTAGGCCGGCTACATATTCATCAACGGTTACACCTTCGTTCGGAAGGAGTCCAACAAATGCGTAGTCCCATCCCGCATAGTATTTGATGAATCCCGTCGCGAGTTCATCGCTAAGATAGCCCCACTCATCGCTGTACATGAATTCAACTTCCTTGTCTCCGTGTTCGCCGTGGAATATATTATTCGAAACCTGATAGTCATCATATACCTCGCTCCACTCGGCTTCAAAGCCAAGCGCATTAACGAGATACATGATTGCGTCCTCGTCCATCTGCTTAAGCATGTCCTTAATAAGGCCCTTGGTATTGTCCTCTATCCACTTGTTGATTTGCTTTCTTGCGGCATCATCAAAATCAGATTTAAACACGCCGGCATTGTAATACTTGCCGTTCGTCTGAAGGAATTCCTCTTCAACGTGAAGCTTGTCGTCATTCTTAACCCAGATTGAATTCGCTATGTGAAGGTCCGCAGGTCTCTCCGGATCTCCTGCGTAGTTTTCAATCGTATTCAGATAGGAACCGAGGTATCCGTTCAGTTTTTCCTGCCATTCATCAAAGATATCACCATCGCCGGGCGTCTCTCTCATGCCGTCCTCTAATGGGCCATCGTAAACTCCTTTGATCAGTGCGGCGAGCATCTCATGTCTAGTCTCGCCATCAGCGCCGTTTGCGCACATGGCCATCGCATAGAGAACGGATATCGGAGAGACCAGTAGATTCTCTCCTTCCGCTTCGCCGAGGCTTTGCTTAAACAGGCTTATGCCAAAATCGTTCACCGACTTCTGCATGTCCTGATTATTCATCCACGAAGTTATATCTTTTTCGGTTAGTTCGGCTTTTACTGTAATGCCCTCCATAAGATTCATAGATGAACTTCCTCCTATGCCAATATTACCCGCAGTACATCCTACGAGTGCACTCACAGAAAACAACACGAGCATCGCTGTAGCAATTATTCTCTTCTTGGTCTTCATACTGTCACCTCTCCATAAAACCCTATGTTTATTCTATCAAATATTACCTTCATAAACAAAGTACCGTTTTACGCTCGCAGGTCACCTAACCAATCCTTATTCTATTATCTGCCCCTTCGCCAAACCGCATATATGTCCCCATATCTGTCTCTCCTCCCACACCAAAATCGCTCGTACTAAAGTATGATTTTTGTATAAAACAGGCAAAAAAGTTCAAAAAACACACTAAATATGCTACCTCTATAACGCTTTCGTATCGCATTTAGAACGTTTCTGTATGATTTGCCCTTTAGTATGGGTTTAAGAGTTAAGGAGGTTTATTGCAATGACCAAGGATTTGCAGCAAAAACTGATCAATACTTGGGACTGGTTGAATTCCTATTGCCTTTCCAGACGCGATGACCCAACCCTTGCTTGTGGCAATCACGCAGTCTGCATCATACAGATTGATGACTACAGCGACCGCAAAAGAGCTTGGGGACCCGATAATACCAAAGCGTATTTAAAGGAGATGGAGAACATCATGTCCGCATACGCGCTGGAGGATACTTTAATCGCCCGTTATAACGACTCGACCTTTGTTGTGGTTCTGCATTACCTTGAGAACTATGACGAGATCAAAGAAATCTGCTCAGAGATTATCGACACCATTAATGATGCCGGTATAGGAGGAGATAATCCGCTAACGGTAAGCATTGGTGCAGCGGAATGTCACCATGAACATGAAGTAAGCTACGAATGTGCTATGACCGAGGCGCTTAAGGCCCTTGCCTTTGCGCAATCCGGAAGTGACGAAATAGTCGTCGCTCCAAAGAGCGCTTCTTAATGCTACATAGAATGCTTAGCATGGATAAGCCAAGCGATTTGAATATCATAAACCAGGATATAAAAAGGGGAGCATCTCGCTCCCCTTGGAAGTTTTTTGAAGCATCGACAGAATGCATGATCTTGATCATCACCTAGTCATCTCACCGCGTTTTTCTATTCATAAATATATCCGCTATCCTCTATCACATGCCTATAGTAGTCATAATGCAGCACACTCCAACAGTAGTTCAGTTTTTCCCTTACTATGCTGTTGATTCTGTCCACATACCCATGTGGTATCGTTGCTCCCTTCGCGGGAGTAAACTCCGCCTTTGATGCAATATATATTCCTCTGTCGGTTTTCCAATCGTACATGCCGTTAAACACAATAGGTTCGGCATCCGACAGCACATCTCTTCCCGGGAATAATCTGGAGTCCCACTCAAGCCCAAACAGATTTAATAATGTCGGCAAAATATCGAAACTCGATACGGGTGCATCAACGGTTATCGTATCCCACTCTTCCAGTTCTCCGCACCATATAATCAAACCGTTCTTGTCACGTTCCATATAATTGCTCGGGCTGAAGCCGTAAAGTTCTGCGAGATATGGCATATTTCCAAATGCTCCATCCTCATCTAGTCCATATGGAAAATGATCCGCCGCCAAAACTATCACCGTATCATTTGCGATACCCTTTTCTTCCAAGGTCTCAATCATGCTTTCCAGCGCAAACTCAAGTTCCAGGTTGGCAGCATAATAGGCCTTAATTGTATCGGAAGCGTCCATATCCTTTACGTATTCCCAGTTCTTTGCTGACATCGCATTGGCGGTTTTGCTGTAAAGCGAATGTCCGCTAACAGACATATAGTATAGACTAAACGGCTGCTTGTCGATATACATCTCAAGCGTCGCATCAAACATCTCCTTGTCGCTTCTCGGCCATGAATCCGTAAGAAATTCTTCGAGCCCATTACCAAATGCCATATACTCGTCGGCATATCCTATGGCATTATGTGTTTTGTCGCGATCGTAATAAGTGTATTCGCCGTTATGGAATGCTCTTCCGGAATAACCCTCGCGAGTAAGCATCGAGCCCATTGTGAACCAGGTAGTATTATTGCTCATTCTAATAAATGATTCCCCCGCGTCCGAAGGGTATAGACCAAAGATAATCTGATACTCACCACCGATTGTGCCGGCTGTCGCCTGCTGTATATAATCCGTGAAGTTTATGCCCTTTGTCATGAGTCTGTAAAGTGTAGGAGTGAGTTCGGGACTCACGATACTGTCCGAGAATGCCTCGGCAGTAACTATAATCAGGTTCTTGCCACTGAATATTCCGGTGTATTCATTTTGTGAAGAAGGGGTTAAACCGGCCACATATTCATCTAGAGTAGCAAGATTTTTGTCACTTGTCTCCTCCGCCAATTTGGCAAAGTCGATGTCCAATACGCTCTTCTCATACACTATGTTTGCGGCAGCTTCCTCCAATGCAACATCCACAGTAGAGCCTTCTCTTGCGATATTCTTTTCATACTCTTCCGGAGACAGTATGATCTCTTCAGATTTTGCGATAGATGTCGAGTTGATCCCGAATTTACGCAGCATCGATCTCGTCGCATCAAGCCTAATTCCTGTCAAAAGACCAAAGTCCGTAACAGCGGTCTGGAAACTATATCTATCCGAGTACGCACCCTTTAGTATCTCGTTACCCCTCACTGTTGGTATATTGATTAAGCTTGCCACAACTACAATGATTACGAGTTGCAGAATGTTGTAAAACGATGTCCTCTCTCCCGTGTCTATCTTTCTTCCAAATATAAAATAGAGAACTATCGGTGCAATGAACAATAATATTGCCGAGAGGCCGCTTGGTGAGAAAATCAGTTTTGCAACGTGATCCATAAACCCCTTGGCGACTCCGGCAGCGCCCGCAAATACCGTCCCGGGCTCGTAGAATATTTTGAACTGCTTATAGATAAAAAAGTTCACTAAAAAAAGCAAGGCGAATATGCTCATTATTACGCCTCGCGTTATGCGATTTGCCTTTCTGCTTTTTGTCATTCCGGTGAGCATGGATACTATTAATCCAATGATGCCCGGAAAAAGCACGGTTGGTACCCAAGCTATAGGCGGACATTCCTTGACCGTCATAAGCTTGAATACTATCTCGCCGTAGATCAAATATAGCGGCAAAATTAAATAGCCTATGGTTTTTCTCTGTCCTATAGCATTAATCATCAACGCGCACTATGTCAGCACCGAGATTTCTGAATTTCTCAGCAAAATTCTCGTAGCCTCTCTCTATATGGTATATATCAAAAACTTCAGTCGTTCCCTTTGCGGCGAGTCCGGCAAGCACAAGTGCTGCTCCAGCCCTCAAATCTGTAGCTGCGACATGCGCACCTACGAGCTGCTTACCGCCCTGCACTATAGCTCTATTACCTTCGGTCGTTATATTGGCTCCCATTCTGTTGAGTTCAGCAACATGCATAAAACGATTCTCAAAGACCGTTTCTATGACTGTCCCCGATCCCTCAACGGTTGTCAAAAATGCCATAAACGGCGACTGTATGTCCGTGGGAAATCCCGGATAAGGAAGTGTCTTGATGTCGGTCGAAATAAGCTTATTCTGTCCACCGTTTACATAGAGACCTTCATCTACAACTTCCACAATCACACCGCATTCTCTTAACTTCGCCGCTATAGGACGAACGTGGTCCGGAACTATATTTTTGATCAAGACCTCGCCACGCGTAATTGCACCTGCAAGCATAAACGTTCCGGTCTCAATTCTGTCCGGGATTACTGTGTGCTCGGTACCCTTAAGCTTCTTTACACCCTCAATCTTGATATTATCAGTTCCCGCACCTTTGATGCTGGCTCCCATTCTATTGAGGAAGTTTGCGAGATCTACTATCTCCGGCTCCTCTGCGGCATTTTCGATATATGTAATGCCGTCGGCAAGAACCGCTGCCATCATTATATTCTCCGTGGCCCCAACACTAGGAAAATCCAAATAGATACTTGCACCTTTTAGACCCTCAGGACCAACCTTTGCTTCTACATATTTTTCCTTGAGGACTATTTCGGCTCCAAGAGCCTCAAACCCCTTGAGGTGGAGTTCAATGGGCCTTGCACCGATCGTGCATCCTCCCGGGAGATAGACCTTTGCATAACCTTCCCTCGCAAGAAGCGGCCCCATAACAAGGAACGATGCACGCATCTGGTTTGCAAGGGCAAACGGGACTTCTCTCGTCGTGAGTTCCTTCATCTCAATGTCCAGAGCTCCTGCCCCGTCCGCCTTGATTTCGGCACCCAAAAAGTCAAGGATGTCCTGCATTACTCGTACATCGAGTAGCTTTGGGACCTCCCTAATCTTGCACTTCTCGCCGGTAAGTATTGTCGCAGCCATGAGTGGCAATACGGCATTTTTGGCACCACTAATCTGCACTTCTCCGTACAGCGGGCCGTTATTGTTAATTAAAAACTTTGCCAAAACTCTCTCCCAATTATTTTTTTGATTACAGTTTCTTCATCTCAGCGATGCACTTACCGCAAATATTTTTCCCCTTAACCTGAACGATTTCATCGTTGCTTCCGCAGAATATGCATGCAGGCTCATACTTCTTGAGCATGATATACTGTCCATCAACAAAGATCTCAAGCGAATCATCTGTCTGGATTCCCATATTTCTGCGCAATTCAATTGGAATTACTACTCTTCCGAGTGCATCTACCGGTCTTACTACACCTGTTGCTTTCATTTCTTGTTCTCCTTTCGAACTTTATAAATGCCTTTGGCATAAATTAACTTACTTGCTATTCTTGATAATCGATACCAAGGAACTGATTGCCTTTGCGAGATTTGAAACCGAAGCTATGCTCGTTTCGTTTCCCTTTGCCGCATTGGCAAAACCAAGGACAGCCTTGGAAAGATCGTCAACAGCCGGCTTTGTCTCAACGGCTTTTTCCTTGACTATTCCGGTTACTGTCTCTGCATCGCCGAGAATCTTATTCAGCTTCTTTAGCGAAGGAATAAGATTGGATATTGCGACGATTAGGTAAACCACCAGGACTATCAGTGCTATAAACAGAAGCACGAGCACTGCAGCCTTTACGTCAACTTGTACTGTCATCTTGACCTCCTTCTTATTAACTATTCGGTAGCGCTATTTATACGCCGCCTTCATATCTTCCGTAAAGCTCCCGTCATCATTCCTCACGGATATCTCCGGAAGTATTTTTAACTCATTCTTTCCGCCTTTTATGGCATGGAAGAGGAGGATATTCGGTTCCTCGCCGCGTTTACCGGATACAAATTGAATTTCTTTTGGCTCAAGGTTGAGTCGCCTTGCACCTTCAATAATGTCCGTAAGCCTGCCCGGCCTATGCACTATATAGAGATGCCCTCCCGTTTTTAACAAGTATGCGGCCGCCCCTATAAAGTCCTTGAGAGTTCCTTCTATCTCCTGCCTTGCAATTGCCTTTGCGACATTTGGACTCGCAAGCCCTCGGCCAGCTTCAGTATATGGCGGGTTCATAGTCACCGCATCAAGGCTTTCACCTCCCGGAACAATTTCTTCAATGTCCCGCACGTTCCCTTGCACAAACTTTAGTCTTTCGCTTATGCTGTTCAGCTCTGCGGTTTCATTGGCAAGATTTATAGCATCCGCTTGGACATCTATCCCGAGAATATTCGCCTTTGTTTTTGAGGATAGGATGAGCGGAACCACTCCATTACCCGTCCCGAGATCTGCAATGGCTTCGATTCCGTTTGCAACTGCATCATCACGCCAAAGCATATATGCAAGGAGCACAGCATCTGTCCCATAGCAGAACGCATCGCTTTCCTGGACGAGCTTAAGTCCGCCGAAACCTATTTCATCAACACGTTTCATATCAATCTATTATTATCTATTCATCTTATGTTCACGCGCATCAGCCCGAGCCACAGTTAATCGTCCAGAAGGGCTGCAAGTTCAGCCTTGTATTCTTCATCTACCTCGGCAAGAATATCCTCATCTCTCTCCCCTCTAAAGTCAGAACCCTTACCCTTAACCTTCTTTTCGTCGTTTCTTCCCTTCTTTGGATTGAGCCTCTTCACTTCCGATTTGTCATAGGTATATAAATCATCCGAAAGCTTTTCACTTCCGTCTTCATCCTTTTCTCCCGTAAATAGTCTTGCCCTGAGCTTGCCGCAGAGGAGATTGCTGTCCACAACCTTGCCCTGTCCGTCCGGAGTCTCTATGCGTTCTCCGTTTTCAGGCATGCCCTTTCTGAGTTCAACATATACATCGTTCTCATATTTAAGACAGCACATGAGTCTTCCGCATATTCCCGAAATCTTTGTTGGATTTAGTGACAGATTCTGCGTCTTTGCCATCTTGATTGATACAGGCTGGAATTCATTCATCCATGTTGCGCAGCAAAGTCCTTTGCCACACGGACCGCATCCGCCAAGCATCTTGGCTTCATCTCTAACACCGACTTGGCGAAGTTCTATTCTCGTTCTGAATACACTCGCAAGATCCTTTACGAGTTCTCTAAAGTCAACTCTTCCGTCTGCGGTAAAATAAAACACCATCTTATTGTTGTCGAATGTGTATTCAACATCTATCAGTTTCATATCGAGCTCGTGCTTGTCTATCTTTTCCTGACAGATTTTCATCGTTTCCTCGCGACGGCTCTCGTTTTCTTCCCTGCGCCTGATATCCTCTTCTGTCGCTATCCTTACGACTTTTCTGAGCGGCCTTACTACAGCACTGTCGCTTACATCAGTAGGAAGCATCGCAATCGTTCCGTATTCCTGACCTCTCGCAGTCTCTACGATTACTCCCCTTCCAAGCTCAAGCCCGTTCACATCGCCAGGGTCGAAATAATATACTTTTCCGGCGTTTCTGAATTTAACTCCGGTTACATTCACCATAGAACTTCCTCCAACTTAAGGATCAAATCTCCCATTGCATATTTTTGATTTACGTTAATCTTTATATCTTTTCTCGTCTCTTCAACAAGCGGAATAATTCCAATTGCTTCTTCTTTGGTCATCACATTGCTGCCGCCCAGCATGGCATTTCTCGCAAGATGCTCCATCGAGTCCAAGAGTTCCTCTGCTGACCTTCTGTCTCCTGCTTCAGTCTCCAGTCTCTCTTTTATCTCAATATAGTAAGCCTTTCGCTTGACCATACCTATGATGGATGCAGCGACACCAGCATAATCATCGCTTGCCTCTGCACCTTCTCCAAAGAGCCTTATCGTCTGACATCTCGATCTTATTGTCGGAAGAAGTTTCTCGCTGTTCTCCGCAAGGAGCATTATCAAAGTCCCAACCTGCGGTTCCTCGAGTGTTTTTAGAAATCTGTTCTGCGCTCTCACTGTCATGGTATCCGCATCGAGAACGACAGCAATATTTCTTTCTCCCTCTCCCGTCGGAACATTCATGAGATCCTGCTGGAGCTGAAGAACATCCTTATCCTTGACTGAGCGATTATCGGATTCAACTATATATAAATCCTGGTAGTTCCCGTGCTCAATTTTTCTGCATGTAAGGCATTTGTCGCAGCCTATTCCCGGCTCTTCTTTACAGAGCACGGCCTTTGTCATGTCAATCGCAAAATCTTCTTTTTGCGAAAGGCTATCGCCCTCTATGATGTACGCATGGCTAAGCCTATCCGAACGTATTGCTTCTCCGAGTCTCTCCGAAACCGCACTGTATTCTATGTAATCCTTGAGAGACATTATTCCGCCTCACCAAAAATTTGATTGAGTGCCGCATATATGTCGCTTTTTATATCGCTTGCGAGACGATCTGCAGGGATTCTCGCAATCCTACTTATGCCGCTCTCTTCATCCTTGGCTATCATATCAAGATATCCTTGATGAACGCGCTCATGAAAATCCTGTGACTCTGTCTCAAGTCTATCGTGTCCACGGTTAGATATTCTTGCCATCGCAACTTCCGGTTCTAAATCAAGTAAAATTGTGAGATCCGGAATATATCCCGCTACAGCCGGCTCGTTAATCATCTCAACAACTTTTCCGAGCCCTCGTCCGTATCCCTGGTACGCAATACTTGAATCGAGAAACCTATCGCATACGACCGCGAGCCCGTCTTCTAGTGCAGGCGCTATGACTTTCCGCACGTGTTCCGCTCTCGACGCAGCATAAAGCAGTGCTTCCGTAAGGGGCTCCATTCCTTCGTTCTCCGGATCCAAGATGATTTCTCTTATCTTCTCGGCAATCTCTGTGCCTCCGGGTTCACGCGTAAAGATTGCACTTATGCTGCGATCCTCCATATATTGTTTTATATTGGCGAGCTGCGTAGATTTGCCTGCACCATCGCCGCCCTCTACTGTTATGAATATGCCTCGCATTTCTACCTCTTCCTATTCAGCACTTCATCCATAAGCTTTCCGAACAGCACTATGCCTATATATAATAGCGGTAAGCAAAGCAAAACGCAGAAAACTATCTTGAGTATTTGCACAATAAAAATCTCCCATATCAAAATTGGTCATACATAGGAAAATTATACCATGATACGGGAGATTTTGCACCCAAAATTTTGTTAAAACTGTTAATTTTAGTATATTTTTTTAATTGTTCTTTAGCCTATCCAGCTCTCGTCCGAAGGATTGTTTCTAAACTTAATAAGCCTATCTACATCTTCCTTCTTGATATATCCGCTTTCCGCAGCAACCTCGGCCAAAACATCGAGATTTGAGAGCGAAATATTCTTTACTCCGGCCTCGTTTAGCCTTTCCTCGGCCTTCTTCATGCCATAGGTAAATATGCTCACCATGCCTATAACTTCCGCTCCTGCTTCGCGAAGAGCTTCTACCGTGGCGACTGAAGATCCCGCCGTTGAAATCAGGTCCTCAACAACAACTACCTTTTGCCCAGGCTCAAGTTTCCCCTCTATCTGGTTCTGCCTGCCGTGGTCCTTTGCGCCCGATCTCACGTAGCCCATCGGAATTCCCATTATGTGGGCTGTAATTGCAGCATGGGCGATACCCGCTGTTGCCGTTCCCATCAGCACCTCTACATCAGGGAATTCTCTCTTAATCGTCTCCGCAAGTCCCGCTTCGATATGCGTTCTCACCTCTGGCGCAGTAAGAGTAAGTCTGTTGTCACAATAAATCGGACTCTTGATTCCGCTTGCCCAGGTGAACGGCTCATCCGGTCTCAAAAACACAGCCTGAATGTCGAGCAAGTCCTTTGCTATTAATCTTTCTATTTCCATACTACCCTCCTACTTCTTCGTTGTTTTCTTCTTCGGCTTGTCCATAAACTCTTTGCAGCATCTTCTGTATGCCGCAACCGGATCCTTTGCCTGAGTAATAGGTCTACCAACAACTATGTAGTCGGAACCTACTTCCTTTGCCTCTGCGGGCGTCATGATTCTTCTCTGGTCTCCTATTTCGCTATCCGCAAAACGAATTCCCGGTGTAACCGTAATGAACCTCTTTCCAAATTTTTTATGTACACCTGCGGCTTCGTGCGGCGAACATACGATTCCGTCGAGCCCTGCCTTCTTAACATTTCCTGCGTAATGCATTACAACTTGGTCTATCGGCATTCTTATCAGAAGCTCATTTTCTAGCATTTCCTGATCCGTTGACGTGAGCTGAGTTACTCCGATCAAAAGCGGACGCTTACCGTCGAGCCTCGTAATTCCTTGGAGCGCAGCCTCCATCATTCTAGTGCCACCGCTCGCATGAACGTCACAGATGTCTATCTCCATTCTGGAGAGAACCATCATGGTTTTTCTCACTGTGTTCGGTATGTCGTGAATCTTTAAGTCGAGGAAGAGTTTATGTCCTCTCCTCTTTAGTTCCCTTACGATAAAAGAACCTTCTTCATAGAAGAGCTCCATTCCGATTTTTAGAAATGGTTTCTCGTCTCTGAAAAGGTCCAGAAAGTCAAACATCTCCGATGCTCTGTCAAAATCGCATGCTACAATTACGTCCTTTCCCATTTTTTACTCCTCGCATTCAATCAATCGCAAATAGTCTTAGGTCTAGGATACAGCAAACTACCCGACAAAAAACCTTGCCGTAAGCACGGCAAGGTTCGAGTTCCTGAATTGACTTCCTAAGTGGGCTATCCATTTAAATTTGCTGCGCACCACCATTGGATTATTCTTTTGGTTCCCGTCTTGCCGATATCTCTGTATCGTCTTAAAGACCAAAGGAATTATATCACGCACCATTATCGTTCGTCAATTAAATCAATTTCTATCCGGTGACGTTTCTATACGCAAATTGATTTTAAATAGAACCTTCGCTTTAAAAAAAGTTCTTTGAAGAAAAGAAAAACGAGCCCTATTGGACTCGTTTTGTAAACCGGCAACGTCCTGCTTTCCCGGGCAGTCGCCCACCAGGTATCATCGGCGCAGATGAGCTTAACTTCTGTGTTCGAGATGGGAACAGGTGTGGCCTCATCGCTATAGTCACCGGATATTAACACCAATTGACTGAATAACGTGCTCAAAATGCACTGGAAACCAACTGTTCAAGCAATCGACCTATTAGTATCGGTCAGCTTAATGCGTTACCGCACGTACACTTCCGACCTATCAACGTGATAGTCTCTCACGGGTCTTACCTAATGGAGGAGATCTGTTCTTGCAGGGGGCTTCGCACTTAGATGCTTTCAGCGCTTATCCCGTCCATACGTAGCTACCCAGCTATGCCCTTGGCAGAACAACTGGTGCACCAGAGGTATGTCCATCCCGGTCCTCTCGTACTAAGGACAGCTCTGCTCAAATCTCCAACGCCCACAGCGGATAGGGACCGAAC